>CAKUUM010000014.1 GCA_934692905.1 uncultured Bacteroidales bacterium | reverse complement strand
GGACAAAGCAAAAGAATACAACAATGGGGCGAAGAATGCCATTTGCTTCTTAGGAGAGACTGTCGGATGGGATAATGAATTTAATGAGGTCAGAACCTTGAAAAATGAGTTCTACCATCAGATTAAAGACAATGGTCTCTCGCAAGGAATCTTGCACCAACTGATGAAATACGCAGCAATGGCAACTGAGGGTAAGTCGTTTAGTTACTTGTGGCACTCTGCCTACTACCTTACCCGACTCACCGAACGTTGTTCACCGGAAGCAAAAAACTTTGTGAAGGAACTACGAAATCAACGACTTACAAAAGGCGTACGCCAATACCAGTTAATCGCATTGGCAGCCCGCTGGGCAGAATTAGAATTAAGAATAACAAAATCAAAATAAACAGTGTTATGGAACGTCCAAAAACAAGATTTAACAAAGAATGGGTTAGAAAACCCATTACTGTGGAAGTGGCAAAATGGTGCGAAGAAAATGCCAAGTATTATGCCCCATGGAAAGATGTTACAAATGACAGAAAGGCACTTACAACATCACAACTTAGAAAGTTTTTTGCTCAGATTAGGTTAATCGAAACTGATATCAAAGGCAGAAAGGCTGATATTGTTATGCTAAAACCTTACTTGGCATATGCTGTAGGTCGTGATAAAAAAAACAACACACGCCTAAAGGATTTTGTGGAAGAAATGCAAATCGCACTTGATGGAATTCGACAAGATGATGAGCATATAGAAGCAGATTTTAAGAATTTTATCTCTGTCTATGAATGTATTGTTGCTTATCATAAGTTTTATGGCGGTAAGGAAAATTAATAAATTAACATTTTACGAATATGAAACAAATTGTGAAAAAAATATCGGCACAAACGACAGTAACATTACTAACAGGTTTGTACATCGGAGGTGGTAATGATAGTGTTCAAATAGGCGGATTAGATCGTAGTGTTATTCGTGCTATTTTGAAAGACAACCAACCTTATATTCCAGGAAGTTCTCTTAAGGGGAAAATGCGTTGCCTATTAGAACAAGTACGTGGATGTAAGTTGGGCGAAAGTGAAGAAGTTAATAATCTATTTGGATTTTCCAATGTAGGAAAATCCTCAAAGATTATCTTTAGAGATAGTTATTTGATTCCAGAATCAGTAGCCGAGTTTAAGAAAGTGGGCATCCCCTACACCGAGAGTAAGACGGAAAATAGTATAAAACGTGTAGAAGGAACTGCAGAAAATCCAAGAACGACAGAGCGTGTTCCTGCGGGTGCAGAGTTCGCTGTCGAAATGATACTGAATATATGGGATGGCGACAATGAAGCAGAACTCAAGGCAATGTTGGAAGAAGGTATCCGTCTTATAGAAAACGACTATCTCGGTGGTAGTGGTTCGCGTGGCTACGGTCAAGTGAAATTCGATGTGCTTGACTATAAAACAGTCTATCCGCAAACGCATTAATGTGATGGCAACAAAACAATTTACTGTCTATCGCCTTCATTTCACAAGTCCGTTGCATATCGGTGACGCACGTGAGGACTATGGCATAAGTTTGAAGACTCTTTCTTCAGACACGCTCTATGCTGCCCTTACTGCGACACTGGCAAAGATAGGGGATACCCTCCCTGCTGATGGCAATCTGGGGTGTGTAATAAGTAGCCTGTTTCCCTATCGTAAAGATACGCGGAATGCTGTTCCTACTTATTATTTCCCGAAGCCGTTAGGCATACGATACCCCAAGGACTTGAAAGCCGAAGACTTTAAGAAAGCCAAGAAAATGCAATGGCTTAACCTGCCGCAGTTTGAAAAAGCACTCTATGGACAGTCTGTTGAAGTCAACGAAAACCCCGACTTTATCAAATCAGACGTGTCGGAACGCGTGTTGGTGTCTCGCGACTACTCAGATGATAGCAAACCTTTCTATATGGATAGAGTTTATTTTGAGGGAGAGTCGGGATTGTTCTTTATAGCGGAAGGCGATACCACTATGATTGATAAAGCACTCCCCTTATTGGCAATAGAGGGTATCGGTACAGATCGCAATGTGGGCAATGGATTTTTTGAGTACGAGCGGGACACCCTTTCTCTCTCACTACCGCATGACACAGAGTACGGCATCTCGCTTTCTACATTTATCCCCGAGAGTAAGGAACAATTGACCGCGTTACTATCAACTCATAGTTCGTATGAACTGCAGCGTCGAGGCGGATGGATAACCACCCCGCCTTGCAACTCTATCCGCAAGAACGTTATCTATGCGTTTGCTGCAGGTAGTGTGTTCTCTGGTATTCAGTCGGGTGCTGGTAAGACAGTTGATTTGGCACCCGAAGGATTGGTTTTGCATCCTATATGGCGTTGTGGTAAAACATTGGTATTACCCATTAAAATGGCATAGTTATGATTAACAAAAAATATAATGTAACCGCCAAAGTACTTACTCCGCTCTCTATCGGACAGGGTGCAGAAAAAGATTGGGTGTATGGCATAGACTATCTGACTAAGGAAGACGAATATGGTAATCTTTGGCTATATCATCTTGATTTGAGTAAAATGGTCGCTGCCGGTGTGGATGTCAATCGCCTGACATCACTATTTGTGCAAGGCAAACCACAGGATATTAAGAATCTCATTGGTCCTAAGTCGGAAAAAGTCAGTGACCGCAAAATGCGGCTACCTGTATCGTCTGTAGAAGCATTGAGCAATCCCATCAAGACTTTTCTCCGCAATCAACTGACAGACCGACCGGTCTTGGCAGGCAGTTCGCTGAAAGGTGCCTTGCGCTCCGTTCTGTTCACATACCTCCGTGAGCATAATGAACGAGACAACAAGGCTGTCTTTGGTGATATGAATGTGGGAAATGATTTTATGCGTTTTATCCGTGTAGGCGACTTTGAATTTGAGGATACTTGTTTAGTCAATACCAAAATCTTCAACCTTCACAAAGAGGGGCAGGAATGGGAAGGTGGTTGGAAACATAGTGGAAACAAGACCACTTGTGATTTTGACCCTGTTGGTTTTAATACCATTTATGAATGTCTATTACCCAATGCCGTAGCCCAAGGGGTAATTCTGTTTGCAGATACGCTCTTTGACCAAATATCGCAACAGCCGTATCTTTCCAAGAAATGCGAGTTAATGAATGCTGGTGCTATAGAAAAATTATGTACTATTATATTTGACTATACATACGATTATTTGGAGAGAGAAATGACATTCTTCGATACATACTCCCAAGGGGCATATTTAGGAAATATATGTAATCAGATAGATGTCTTGATGGAAGAACTAAATAATTGTGAACCAAATGAATGTATCCTCAAAATGTCTGCCGGTTCTGGCTTTCATTCCATTACCGGTGATTGGCAATACGCAGACTATACAGAGGCTTCTGGTCATAGTTTGGATAGAAAACATGGCGGAGAACTTCCCAAATCCCGCAAAATTGCTGTGAGTGGCTCTAAAGCATTCTCTCTGATGGGATTTGTAAAACTAACCTTTAATTGATAGCATTATGGCAAAAGTGCATATCGCTTTAGTCGGCGGACAGCCAACTCCGGTATATCAAGGCGTCATTCTTTCTTCGCCAGATAGGATAATCTTAATATGCTCAAGCCAAACAAAGAATAAGGCAGAAGAAATACAAGAACAACTGAAATCTTTGCAGTATTATAATGTGCAAATTGAAGTGTTTTCTATCGAAGATTGTGAATCTATACGGTTTAAGTTGGAGATACTATTCGGGACATTGTCGGACAATGATACATTAAGTATGAACTTGTCGAGTGGTGTAAAAATTTGGAGTCTGTTATGTCTTCAATTATGCCCCAAAGACGATGCTCATGTGTATTGCCTATCGCAAAATGGAAAGGTGCTAACCATACGAGGGAAGCAAGATGTTCCTTATGTGCAATTTGATATGTTCACACAATTTGCGTTGTTGGGACATCCTTTGGAACATTATACAAAATTCTCTGAATATACAGAAATCGAGCAACATGATTATGAAGTTATATCGCGGTTGTACACAAATAATACGTTCCAAAAATTACTGAAGAAATTGCAAGTTGAGGCGAAAAGCAATAAAACGTTCTTCAAAGAGGATCAGTCTGTCACAATAGACGATAATGACTATCATTACATAGAATGGTCCAAAGAAGATGGTGTTTTTGCAATCAGTTTGGGAGAGTCAATCAATTTTTATCACGAGGTATCAGGGGCACACGCTATTACAATGCTGGTGAATACCGGTTGGTTTGAATACGAAGTGGCATCTTACTTTGCAAGGCTCTATGGAGGCGACAATGTGTTTACCAATTGCATATTTAAGTCAGAAAATGGACAAGACAAAAATGAAATAGATATTATAGCCAATACAGGTCAGAAGTTGATATTTGTAGAATGCAAAACGGAAATAAAGGAAATTACAGCCATAGACAAGTTCGCTTCTGTAGTTAAAAATTATGGTGGCGATGGAAGCAAGGCTATGTTTATTACGCGGTATGAAATGAATAAAATTCAGCAAGAGAAATGTCGAGACAATCATATTGCAGATTTCTATGTTATGTATAATATCAAGAATCAAGAGGGGAAAGTGTTTGCACAATCAATTACAGATGAGCAATTGCGCCATAAACTGAATGAATTTATTACCATAGCAAACGAGTAGAACTATGAGCCGGAAAGTCTTTATCTCAGTACTTGGTACATCCAACTATCAAGAATGCAAATATATTGCAGATGATTATACATCGAAACTTGTTCGCTTTATTCAGGAAGCAACCCTTGAGTACTTGACGAGTGGTACTTCTTGGACGGAAAGCGATTGTGCATATATTCTATTGACATCCAAAGCCTACGAATGTAATTGGGTTGATGACGGGCAATGTGACAGGGAAGGAAAAGTCATTCATCAAGCGGGACTGTCTACCCGTTTGCATAATATGAATTTACCATTCCCGATAAAAACACTCAATAGGTTGCCAATTGGCAATAACGAAAACGAGATATGGAATGTTTTTGAACGAATTTATCAGGTTCTCGAAGAAGGTGACGAGTTGTACTTCGACCTAACACACGGATTCCGTTACCTTCCAATGTTAGTTCTTGTCTTGGGAAATTATGCACAGCATTTGAAAAATGTAAAGATAAAAAGTATCACCTATGGTAACTTTGAAGGACGAAATATAGAAACAAATGAGGCTCTGATTGTCAATCTGCTATCATTATCGGCAGTACAGGATTGGGCTTTTGCAGCTGGACAATACCTTCATGATGGCAATCCGACAACACTATGCGAACTTTGCAGCCAGGAACTATCACCAATACTACGTGCTGCACAAGGGAAAGACAGAGCAGCAACGGCTCTTAGACGTTGGAATGGTCTATTGAACGAGGTTAGCAAAGAACGACAAACTTGTCGCGGTGAAAGTATTATTACATCCTCTACTTTACAAAGAATGCGAACTGAGACAGAACAGATTAGGGCAGAAATCATCCCGCCACTTGTGCCTATATTTGACCACATCCAAAATTCCATGAATGGTTTCGACACAAAGGAAAACTTGAACAACGCATTTTTCGCGGCAGAATGGTGCTGTAAAAATGGATTATATCAACAATCTATCACCTTATTGCAAGAATATCTTGTGTCTGTGCTCTGCGAAAAGAATGGCTTTGACAGGTTAGAGGAAGAAAAACGTGATCTCATTAACAAAGCACTAAACATAGTGTTTATGAATACAGAAGAAGGGGGATGGATAGTTAATGATAGCGATAAAGTAATAGTTCGTCAACTATTACAAGACCAGTGGATTTCAAATAAATGTTTTGCACGACTTTATGCTGATATTTCAGATACACGCAATGACATAAATCATTCAGGGATGCGTAGCAGGAGACAACCACTATCCCCCATTCAGATTGAAAGAAAAATAAGAGGCTTTTTACAAAAATGCAAACAATTATTTTTAGAACAATAACGAAATGACTGACATTCAACTTACTCTTTCGCAGCAGAAGGCATTACAACAGATGGAGGCATTTGTGCATTCATCGGAGCGCTGCTTTATTCTGACAGGATATGCCGGTACGGGTAAAACGACCTTGATGCACACCTTGATACAATATCTCAATGAGCAAAATATAAGGTATAACCTGCTGTCCTCCACAGGACGTGCTGCCAAGATACTCTCTAATTATACAGGAGAGGAAGCGAGTACTATCCATCACCTTATATATTCTTATAGCGGTTTCAATCAGGATTTATCTGATGCCAAAGAAGATGTCACGGTGGATGAAGTGGGGCAACTGTATCTTGATTTTGGGCTATCTTCGTGCGATGAAGAAGATGCTGATGCTACCATCTATATCATTGACGAGGCATCTATGGTTGCTGATACCGGTGAAACACTGATTACACAGGCTCGATTTGGTTCCGGACGTTTGTTGAAAGACTTATTTGATTATGACCAACGTCCCAATGCCAAGTATATCTTCGTAGGTGACCCGTGCCAGTTGCCCCCTATCTCAGAATCCATATCTCCTGCGTTGTCGCCTTTGTATTTGATGAGCAAATTTCATTATTTCGCCAGGAAAGTAATGCTTACCGAGATAATGCGTCAGAGTGATGAGAGTAGTATTATCCGAGCCGCTGATGCCATTCGCAAGTTATGGAGCAATGCCCCCGATACAGATGAACACTATCCGGTGAAAGTGTGGGGTAAACTGTTGTTTTCCAGATATTCAGATATTCGGCTGTTGTTATCAACAGAGGCTATGATATGCAAGTATGTAGATACTATCCAACAGCACGGGTACGATGCCTCCACTCTTATTTGCCAAAGCAACAAAGATTGTAATAGTATGGCACGTGAAGTCCGTAGCCGATTAGGGTTTTCCGGTAGCGTACAACCACATGACTTGCTTTTGGTCACACAAAACCAACTGACTACAGGGCTGATGAATGGTGATATGGTGGAGGTGGTTAGTGTGAACAGAAGTCACGAACGTATTATGCTGGATACTCCTCATCACTATCGTTCAGAACTCTATTTTGTAGAAGTAACGGTCAAGGAACTGTTTTCACAGCGCACATATACCACATTGTTGTTGGAGTCGCTGCTCAATAGTACGATGCCTAACTTGGATTCCAGACAACAAACGGGATTGTTCTTGGATTTCATTATGCGAATGAAGCGGAAAGATATTACTCAAAAAAAGCATAAAGAACAGTTTGACAAAGCCATGCAAACCGACCCGTATCTCAATGCCCTCCGCTGTTCGTATGGTTATGCCATTACTTGTCACAAAGCACAGGGCGGAGAATGGGACTCTGTATTTATCATTCCACAGCGTAACATCATGCTCAATCCTACCAAAGCCAAATACCAATGGCTATACACGGCACTGACACGTGCCAGAAAGACCGTATATTTTGTTCGTGATTTTTATATTCAGTAAGGATTATGCTTATCAACTATTCCAATCATCCCTCTTCGCTGTGGTCAAAGGAACAGATACAGAAAGCACACCGGCAATTTGGCGAAATCGTAGATATGCCGTTCCCTACTGTGGCTCCCAATGCAGATGAACAGGACATTGTACATCTGACAGAGACCGAACTTATACGAATCAGTACATGTGCTTCGCCCCAGGAAGCAATCATCCATATTATGGGTGAGATGACACTTACCTACGCCTTAGTAAATAAACTAAAGGCCATCGGATATTGCTGTGTAGCGAGTACTACATACAGAGAAGTATATGAGGAATGCCCCAACAAAAAAATAGTATCGTTTCAGTTTGTCCGATTCCGTTGCTATTAAGGGCATTCCTTGTAGTTTGGTACACTTTTTGTACACCACTTGTGTTCTTTGAAATATTGAATCTATTGATTATTAAGTGAGTATTATATATGCTGTCCGAGACTATATTCCAACCAAACAAGGATTAAGACCCATGGCATCCGTACTATCGAGCGTGCGGCGGAGATTGTCCGAGACTATATTCCAACCAAACAAGGATTAAGACAGTCGGCGTAAGCCCACTGCGGGTTCCGTCCCGCCTATTGTCCGAGACTATATTCCAACCAAACAAGGATTAAGACATTATATATATTATCCTTTCATTCTTTCATCTTTCAAGTCCGAGACTATATTCCAACCAAACAAGGATTAAGACATACAATCTTTCGCCGTCCCTACAGATGAGATGGGTCCGAGACTATATTCCAACCAAACAAGGATTAAGACTCTTAGAGACTCTCACTCTATTTTCTAATTCTTCTGTCGTGTCCGAGACTATATTCCAACCAAACAAGGATTAAGACTCTCCCGCATTAAGCATATCGCTGTCCAGAACTGTCGTCCGAGACCATATTCCAACCAAACAAGGATTAAGACCCCCTCTACAAAGTGCCTCAATACCCCCGCAGGAGTAGTCCGAGACTATATTCCAACCAAACAAGGATTAAGACGCTTGGTCTGGCAGGTTGTCTAGATTATAGGCAGGTAGTCCGAGACTATATTCCAACCAAACAAGGATTAAGACCAGCCTCACTCTCCGTAATAACTCTTACTGAGCCGTCCGAGACTATATTCCAACCAAACAAGGATTAAGACCTCCATACTTCGTTGTGCATCGTTCAAGTCGTGTTGAGTCCGAGACTATATTTCAACCAAACAAGGATTAAGACAATGGTTGTTGTTTTCATAATTGTTTGTTGTTAGTTGTCCGAGACTATATTCCAACCAAACAAGGATTAAGACACTTCAGTCATCTCATAATAGTAAGGAAATGAGTAAATATGTCCGAGACCATATTCCACCCGAACAAGGATTAAGGCGCTTTTTCTGTGTCGATTAGGTACGACTTGCCATTGAGTCCAAGACCATATTCCACCCAAACAAGGATTAAGACTCCTCTCCCAGCGTTTGCAGTTGCTCGAGTTCGGTTTGTGTCCGAGACCATATTCCATATAAACAAGGATTAAGACAATCATGGCAACATCTCATATATCAATGCAGGAATGTCCGAGACTATATTCCACACAAACAAGGATTAAGACTACGGAAACGAGGCACACCAGCACTGAGTCCGAGACTATATTCCAAGCAAACAAGGATTAAGACTCTATCGGGCATAGTTCTCTCTTTAGGCGCGAGATTTTGTCCAAGACTATTCCATACAAACAAGGATTAAGACATATATGGGTCAACGTATACCGTCATACCAGCAATTTTGTCCGAGACTATATTCCATTCAAACAAGGGTTATGAGACAAGGATATTCTATTGGTATCCTCTCGGCAATCACATACTAATCTCATACTAACCACATACTAATATCATACTCATTACCCGATATTATATGGGACGATATGTGGTAAATCAATAGATTGATATTTTGTGCAAGAATATGTATAAAAAGCAATCAGAAGAAAAAGAAAAAATGGAACTGATACTGTCAACATTCGGGACTAATTTGAACACGGATAATCAGGCATTCGTGGTCACAAAGGGGCATGAACACCAGCGTGTCCCTGTGGCTGACGTGTCTGCTATTCAAATCAACAAAGGTGCAAGTATCACAAGTGATGCCGTATTCTTAGCCATAGAAAATGAAATTCCGATTGTATTTATGGATAAGAAGGGTACGCCCAAAGGGCGCATTTGGAGCCCCAAGTATGGTTCTATCTCCACTATCCGCAAAGGGCAATTGCAATTCACTTCCTCCCGCGCTGCCGTGGCATGGATACGGGAGATACTTGTCCGGAAAGTGGCTAATCAAGAGGCATTGATTCGTATTATGATTCATCCTGCCCCGCAACAAAAAGAAGCAGAGCGCGCTATTCACCGCTTGGAGGCGTATAGAGACAAGATAAGCAATATCGACGGTGACAATATCTCGGATGTGGCTGCTCAGTTAAGGGGTTGGGAAGGTAGTGCCGCACGGATTTATTTTGAGGCGCTCAATATGGCATTGCCTGCCAATCTGCGCTTTACAGAGAGAACGCAACACCCTGCTCTTGACCCCGTAAACGCTTTCCTGAACTACGGATACGGATTACTTTACAACAAAGTGGAATCGGCATTGATAATGGCAGGCATAGACCCTTATATAGGCGTGCTGCATCGGGATGATTACAACCGGCCTGTGCTGGTGTATGACGTGATAGAGATATACAGAATATGGATAGACTACGTAGTATATTCGTTGGCATGTCAGAATATATTATGTGATGACTATTACTCGGTGCAAGCGAATGGCTCCTGTTGGTTGGAAACGTTGGGGCGGAGAGTATTGATACAATCCGTAAACGATTACTTGGAGGAAGTTGTGGAAATGCGTGGATTGTCCCGCTCGCGCAGCACACATATCAACCTGTTTGCACAGGATTTAGCACAGCAATTCAAACGATATAACTAAAATTTTATTACCATGTTGTACCTCGGAAAACAAATCACATCTTCTGCAGATGTGTTGCAGCCCATAACAGAAGAGGAGTTATTGGCAATGCTTCAACAGCCTCAACCGGAAATATGCAGTATGATAGAGCAATTACGCATTGTTCGCACTGTGGACGGCAAACAATACTCTGTTCTCAAACGGCAACTGCCGTATATCGTTTGCGGCACGTTTAATCCTGCCATCCGACGGACAGAGAATTTTGCCTATATTGACAGGTTCATTGTCGATTTGGACCATTTGTCGGCGCATGGGCAAGATGCCTGCACGATACGCATGCGCTTGCTGACTGATAACCGCGTGCAGATGTGTTTTGTCTCCCCGAGTCAAGACGGACTGAAACTGTTGTTCAAGTTGAAGGAGCGGTGTTATGATGCAGGGCTGTTTTCATTGTTCTACAAGGCTTTTGTACACAAATTCGCTGTTCAATATGATTTGGAGCAGTTGGTGGATATACGCACCTCGGATGTTACCCGTGCTTGTTTCCTGAGTTGGGACAAGGAGGCGCATTATAATCCATTGGCAGATGCCGTAGATATCAACGACTATATCAATGCCCAATCTCCGCAATCGCTATTTGAACAAAAACGGGCACAAGACAAGGCAGCGCAGCAGACCGAAACAAAACAGGAATCTTCGTCGCAAACAGCAGAACCGGATAGTGCTGCAGTGGCGAGAATCAAGGAGATACTATCACTGCAGAGGGCTAAAACGACAACAAAACCGGTCTATGTGCCGGAAGAAGTGAGTGATATTATGGATAAACTCAGCGAATATCTGACCGCTTTGGACGTTCAGGTAGATGCTATTCTCCCTATCCAATACGGGCAAAAGATACGTTGCACATTAGAGGGGAAACACGGAGAATGTAATATCTTTTATGGGAAACGGGGCTTCTCTGTCGTAATATCTCCCCGAGGCGGAACGGATAGCACATTCAACGGGATGTTGGCAGAACTAATCAAAGGCTTTCTGATAGCATAGCATGGGGCGGACAAAGAATGCGCAGGATTACAAGGCGGCTTTGGCACACATCGCAGCGTCCGGTATGTCGGATTCTCCTGCACCCAACAGAGAACAAGAAGAGTGGGACGTGTTGCCGTCATTGAGCGAGAGAGTCAAGACTATTTTAGGTATTGTAAACAAGAGAGACAGGAGACAATCGAATATGTTATTCTTTGTGATGTATGATATCGAAAGCAACAAGGTGCGCCGATATGTAGTCAAGTATCTGGAAAAGAAAGGATGTTTCCGTGTGCAAAAATCCATCTTCTTGGCAGATTTGCCGATGGAGAACTACCAGGCAATTCGAGCAGATTTGGCGGAAGTACAAGCTGCATACGAGAATATGGACAGTATTCTTGTCGTACCGATTAGTACGGATTATCTGCGTGCCATGAAGGTGATAGGTGAGAACATAGATATTGACATTGTTACTCACAACAAAAATACCCTGTTCTTTTAGGAAAAATGATGAAAAATAATCAATTATATCACGATGCTATGACAAAAAATTTCTTTGTAGGAGAGGGCTTTCTGCCTCAGTTCGCACATATCATATATGACCAGTTGCTAAATCGCAAATGGGTGAGCAATAGTTCCGTGATGCAACAATACTATGAAGGGGTAGGAAGAAAAATGCCCTCCTCTGTATCCAAATGTGATGGATATGGCGAACTCAAAAAAGCATTTTCTTGTGTAGTAGCGGCTCTCCGTGAGATTGAAAGCGATTGCATGGAAAGTCGTGGAGGAACACGAAACAGGGAATGGCGCTACATGGGTACGGATGCCAATCCTCTCGCAAATATGCAGAATGCTGCCATTATTCGAGACCTGAAAACGTATGCACAATTCTGTCAAGACTCGGCAGGGTTGATGCCGATAGAATGGATTACATACTTCTTCCGGAATACGCAAGATTTGCTAAACATACGCAAGACCCGTGCACAAGGTAAGCAATGTATAAGTGCTGATGTAAATCGCCAAACCAAGAATTTGGATATGCTGCCTAGGATATACGAGGCTATTATTCACAAACGTGCCATTCAGTTTGATTACCGCGATTTCACTGGTGAAGTTTACCATCTGCTTTTTCACCCTCAATACCTTCAAGAATATGAGGGACGTTGGCAATTGTTCGGGAAAACTACGGGGCTTAGCCATAAAGCAATTCGTGATGTGTATAACATTGCTATCGACAGAATGGAGAAGGATACCTATTGTGAATGTGCAGACGAAGTGTATCAGTCGGCAATCCCCGGATATTATGACAAATATTTTAGTAATATCATCGGCGTAACACACTTGGAGAATGAGCGGACTGAACATATCCGCATACGCGCACACAGTGCGTATATTTATGGACTGATTGATACCAAAAGACTGCACCCGACTCAACAAGTAGTGACCCCATACGATAAGTATGACGATGGAGAATATGGGGAATTTGAACTGCAAGTGGAATTCAACAATGAATTAGTGGGACGCATCTTGTATTTTGGAGACGGGTTGGAAGTAATATCTCCACGATATATCCGTGAACGATTTGCACAACGCATTCGAACACTTATGAACAGATATGTAGATTAGTTCCTTTTAGTCTGATAGAATAGAAGCCTGATGTTATAAAAAAACAGGTGTTTGTACCGTATAATTACGATATTATTGGTTCCTAATCAAAACGAACCAATATACTTCTGTACACACTTTCTTACATCAAAAATGTGCAGTACTTTTGTGCCGTAAAAACGAAGTCAAACAAACCTGAAACAAACTGCGATAAGATGTGTGACACTAAACAACAGCATCTTGCAATCAATTGTGAATAACAAACTATATATCAATCATGGGACAAAGTACATATAAGATTGAGATGGATAAACATCTGCCGGATGACATCTACACGCGCTTGTGCTACGTATTTGTACAGGCGGCGGTAGAAAACGATTGGCGGCGACTGCTGCTGTATTGCGCACCGAATATCTGCATTGTGGACTATGGTAATGGTACATACAGCGGACAAACGAGTATTGTACTCGGCGACTTTTGGAAAAAAACGAAGGCAAGAAGTATGTATGCCTTCGATTACGACTATTGGATACATACCGGTCGCTTCTATGCACGGGCAGTAGTCATGGTACTAATGCGGAACAAACTGATGCGATATATCGCTTTTCGTGTGGAGGACGATTTAATAACGCACATTGCCATTTTCCCTTATACGATGCAAGAGAATGTAGATGTAGAGTATAACCCTATGGCAGAACTGCCGTACAGAGCAGACTACTTGGATGCGGCATGCGGAGAGGTTATAGAACCACAAGCAAACCATTTGCCTTGTATGGCGTGTGGAGCCTTATCCGAGACGCTCTTGTGGCGCAAAATCACATTGCGTCCTAAGCAGTATATCACCCTCGAAGGCGAAGTTTCTGTGTGTCCTCATTGCCAAAAGCAGGCAGAACTGCACATTAGCAAACAAATAGATAATACACCCGCAGGACAAAAAGAAAATGATGAAGACCTACCATTCTGATGCCATCATTGCAGATGGCAGACAACTATTGCAAACCATGCATGCACTATACGATGCGCAGCCTAAAGAGGGTGCCCAATCTGCTATCGTTGATGAACAAGCGTTGGGTATCACACTCATACCCGAAGTGAATATGTGGCTATATCGTGCTACAGAGATGAACGACATATCGTATTTTCATATCTGCGAACGAGGAGAACAAGCATCGAAAGAACGCCTGGAGCATATACGTGATATATGGGCATTCGTCATCATCCCTTGGGCGACACCACTGCAAACAATATGGCGCACTTATCTTTTGGGCAAGGCTAAGACACAACTACCTGCAAATTGGCATGGAGCATACAATAAAGCCACGCTCATCTTCGAGACAAACGACATAGAGTCTATACAGCCTATGGACAGAGTGATTGACCGTAATGTTCACCATTCAGAAATGCCCGCAGAGGTATTTGCCAATCGGGATTGGAGTGTCATTGCTCCCATAGAAGAACTGCAACCCAAGGTAATGTCCCTGGATGCAAGCACCTGTCAAGTGGTATGTTGCTATTGGAATGATTGGGAGGGACTTGTTCGCGAAACTACAACCTATATGGTGGAAGAGGGTACTATGATATATGCCGAAGATAGTAAAAAAGAAGTGCTATATCCATATCATTGTGGGGTTATGTTCTAAAGTATAGAGGAATTACCCTTCTGAAAATAATTAAAACTTTTCATATCATATCTCTCAGTGTTTTAATGGTGATGCATGGGTTTAATGGAGTATAAGAAACACGCACCCTAAACAGAGTGCATGTGGAGAAAAAAAGTGTTCTTTGATATATTGTCAGACAAAGTGCTGTAAGACTTTATCGGACTTGCGATATACGGGACTTATAGTTTGGATTTTAACCATAGTTCCATAATGGGGTCGGAAAGGAATAACCCGTCAGGTGTGGATACAATATAGTCTTTCTCACGCAAGACGTTCTGAATGCGCTCTACATTGGACTTGCTTCCCAATTGGTATTCTTGAAGTACCGATACCGATGTAAACTGATTATGTTGCCCCGCAGCAATGGCTTTCAGGAAGTTCATTTGGTAACTTGACAGTCCTCCTGTTTGCTCCATAAATAGCGGCGTACACTGGATAAGCAAGTCGCTGATACCTGCCTGTATGGTCTGTTCCGTAACTTCGGTATCGGTGTTAATCATTACGTTCCATGCCAATTGTTGAACGTAGGACGATTGATTTTGCACCGTATCACAAATAGTACGGATATGTTCCTCGGATATAGCCAGTCCCTTGTCGGTAAACTTTTGCCGAATGAACGGAATCCAGTCTTCCGTAGGGATAGGCTGTAGATAATTGGGTTCGCCAAACTGGTAGAACGGCATCGCCTTGCTTTGGAAGAGTTTGTTCATCATGTGCTGACGGCTGCCGAACAGGCAGTAAGACGTATGTTTCTGATGCTGCCATACACCGCGCATGCGTTTCTGTACTTGCAGTGTATCGGACCATTCTGCCACTTGCTGGAACTCGTCTATGCAGACCACGATATGCTTTCCTATCTGCTGCGCAACGAGTTCGGGCAACTGAAGTATCTCCTCTGGAGCATATTCCTTCGGGGTGATACCCAACGAAACCGAATACTCGGCAGTCGGGTCCTGGCTAAAGGAAACTTTGGGCGTCAAGCGAGTTAGGAACTTCTTGGTCTTTTCCAAGAATAACTCCATTCTGCCCGAAGTCTGCTTGAGGACGGATTCTGCAAACTTGTTGTAGAAGTCATACTCCGATTTGCAATCGTAGATGTCTATATACACGGTATGAACTATCGACGAATCCACTACCTGTTGCACTTTCTTCACGAGGGAGGTTTTTCCCATCCGTCGGGGAGAGATGAGCACCACGTTGAGCCCGTTCTCGAAGTCCATTTTCAGACGCTTCGTTTCTTTGACTCTATCGGTAAAGTTGTCGCCGGACACCGATACACCATAGATAAATGAGCGATTAATTCCTTGTACCATAACTGATTACTATTAGTTTACTCTATTGTGGCCCACAAAGTAGTGTACCGTAGAAAGTGGTGCAAAGGTACTACAAAAAAATGGAAGAGACAAATATCCGAACAAAAAGATAGTTCTTATCTATGATAAGCCCATTACAGCCGTTTTGTCTGATAATATCACATAGAAAATAGAGAATGTTCTGTTCCTACCAACGACGAAACAGGTGCATTTTATGTTGCTGTTAATCATATCGTTACAAAGAAAATGCAATTTTTCTTTCTTGGAAGTGTAGTTTTTGACCATTTTCTGCGTTATATATATGGAGCCTGTTTTGTGAGAATACGCATGGTGTACCAAACTCTTATCCCCGTGCCATTTCATACAACCAAGACACAACTTCATACATTGGGGCAGAAAAGGCTTTGCGACATAAATACTTAGTGCTAATTTTGCATCAGGAACATAAACAACGGAACGTAATAACAACCGACAAAAACAACATATCATTATGGGACAAGGTACATACTACAAGGTGGACAGGGATATACCGGATGACATCTACACGCGCTTGTGTTACTTATTCATGCAGGCGGTATCGGAGGACGACTGGCAACTGCTGTTGCCTCATTGTGCTCCCGGTATTTGCATCGTGGACTACGCCAACGGCACATACAGCGGTCCTGCTGATATCGTGCTGAGGGACTTTTGGCTGATGCATAGTGCAAACAGAGGCTTCTTTCCCACCAGCGGCTATTGGATACACCAGTGTACTTTCTATGCACAGACTGTAGTGCTGATAGAAAGACCCCGGGTACGCTACATCATGTTCCGTATCAAAGATGACCGCATCACCCATATCATCTTCTCGCCAAGCACAATGGCAGAGGGCATAAGCACAGAATACAATCCCTTGGAACAACTCCCGTTCCCTACGGAGGAGTTGGATTCTGTATGCGGGAAAAGGATTGTTTCCAAGGCGAACCATCTGCCGTGTATGACGTGCGGAGCGTTGTCCGAGACGCTCTTGTGGTGCAAGATTACGTTGCATCCCAAGCAGTACATCACCCTCGAAGGCGAAGTCTCTGTCTGTCCCCATTGCCAAAGACAGGCGGAACTCCACCTCAGCAACCAAATTGATGATACACCGGAAGAATTAACCGAGTTACCATTCTAAAACCATGATTTTCCCGACTGGCGAAAAAATACATATTTTGTTCTATGTGCGCCGCGTTTTGGCACATACATGTAGTACCTTTGCAGTCGAATCAGTAAAACATCAATACAACCATTATGACCACATTTGTTATCGGAATCATCATTTTTGTCGCAGGACTGATTGTTATCATCGTCCAACAAGACACCATCCGGCGGGTGAATAGCGAGAACTCCACGCTCCGAAGCCGCATCGCAGGGCAAGAAGATGCTATTGAGGGAGAGAAACCCGAGAACCCTCATCGTTGTTCGGGCGTGGAGATTATAGAATCGTTCTGCAAAGAAAAGCAATGCGAACTTACTTCCTATGAAGAAGAAAATGACACTACGAAGACCCGCTCCTGTCGGTTCAAGTATCAGGGCGGCAATTTTGTCTGTGAAGCAGGGGTTGATAGCGGAGAGGTACTGTTGCGTCTTTACTACATTCACAGTCTGCCTTACTCTACCGAGAACCTGCAAAATGTAGCGAGCGTCTGCAAACTCCTGAATGATAAATACAAATACGGCAAACTGGCGTATTCTTATGATAAAGAAGACAATGAGATTGATTTACACATTTATGTGGATTCTCTCTCCCCTTCTGCCGACCAAATCGATTACTATATCGGTCTTAGTTTTGCTATGGCAACTGAGGCTCGCGATATGCTCAGCCACCCCCGCCTGCCGTCCGAAGAAGACATCATCCGCCGCCAACGTGAGCAGCAGATGGTCTTGGAAGGCGAAATCGCACATCAGCAGCCGTTCCATGCCAATGCGCGGAACATACCGCGGGTTGGGGACCTCCGCCACTTGATGACTATCTTCTTCCGTCAGGAAGAGGAGGTGGAGGATATGCTCTCCATGACCGTTGTCCGTGACTCTGAGACACTGCAAAGCGTACAACGCGACAAGATAGCGCACTTCAATGTGTTTTCCACCATGATAGACGGTGAAGGAGCAGAGGCAAAAATGCGCACTACTCCTGCCGTTATCAGCCTGGATACCACCTTCCGCCACTACACGTTCACACTGCACCCTGTGCTGGACAACAAGGACACCATCAATATCCGCCTTACGGCGCTTATGGTGCCCTACGACAACCTGCAGCACGATATGCCCGAAGGAGCATACGTCCCTCAGTCTATATCGGTGTTGCTGACATACGACCGTGATGCGGAAAAGACGTTGGAGCATTACAGGCTGCGCGACGAGATACAGAAAAAGCCTGATAACATCAAGGCTCTGTATGACTATGGTCATCAACTGGTGTTGGAGAACCGTTTTACAGAGGCCATCATTGCACTCACTCCGTTGTTCAACACCATGCGGCATAACTTCTTCAATTCGTCGGAGGAACGCAGAGAACTCTTCTTCGACCTCTGCTACGACCTTGGGTATTGCTACACCGACCTGCGTCAGTATGAGATGGCGTTCTACTATCTGAGTTTGGTACATTCACAAAACAGGATTGACTATGCTATGGAATACTTCAATTGTCTGTGCAACGGGGAAGATATACGTGTATTCAAGGAGTTGACAGCGGAGAGAGAACTGATAGAGCGGTTGGTCAAAGAGATTGACGATAGCGATGAAAGCGGTACGGAAGAGAACGTACAGCGTCGTGAACAACTTGCCAACTACTATGCGTTCCTCAAACGCCGCTATGGGTATGCGCTCATCAATAGCAACAAGTTGGATGCCGCGGAAGAGGTATTCAAGTCGCTGCTGGACCACGCTCCGTCGCACGATTACGCCCAACACGAACTGGACTACATCACCCAACTCAAGAAGCAACACCCTGGCAACTCAGCAGACAGCAACACCCGCAAACCGCTATTGCCTTAACTATCTCAACCACCCATAAACAGATAAACTCATAAACCGATAAACAAATAATAACAACCAATATGAAACGAACCTTATTGATTCTCGTAGCCTTCATTATGGGCTACACGGCAACTTTTGCCAAGCAACCGCAGGAACCCGCCTCGTACAACTACCAGCGCGGCAAGGAACTAATCAACAGCGAGGACTACGAAGAGGGCATCTCCGTCCTGCAAAAGGAGTTGTCCGACAACCCGAAGAACGGCTACGCATACGCGGTACTCTCCAACGCTTATGCATCACGCACGGAGGTTGGTAACGCTTTGACCGCTGCAGACAATGCACTGAAATACCTGCCCAAGAAAGCCTCTTATGAACGGGCACGGGCGTGTTATGTCAAAGCATGGGCGTACACGTATATCGACGATACCATACAGGCTCTGACGTACTACACAGAGACTATCCGCTATGAGCCAAAGACCGCCGACTGGTATTTCGTGCGGGGCAGGTTCTACAACTATCTGCAGGACTACGACCTCGCATTGGCGGATATGCAGCAAGCCGTAGCCTTGGAACCGAACTCAGCAAAGTGGTATTCGTCTTTGGGGCAGACCTATTTGCTCATGAAACGCTATGCCGATGCACTTACTGCATTTGAGAAAGCGGACAAGTTGAACTCCGACTACGAGAGTTTGGCGGCACGGGCGGATATGGAGATACGCCTCGGCAGATACGAAGACGCTGCCAAGCATATCATTGCCAGTTTGGCTGACAACTCATTGAATCAGAAAGCCGTCAACCTGTTGCAAGACATCACCCCCACCTTGCGCCGTTTGCTGCTTACGGAACTGAACATCAAGCAACGTGCCGAACCCAACAACCCCGATTGGATAATCTGCGAGGTATATATCCATTATGACGCACAAGACTACGAGAAGATGCTGCAAAAGATACCGCGGCTGAACGACTTGATACCGGTACAATATGCCAAGTATATGGAGACAAAGGCCTACTTCTCTATGGGCGATTGGGGAAAGGCTCTGGATTGTATCAATGCGATGATTGCTGCTGACAGTACGGATGTCAGTTCGTTGCAACAGCGGGCAGAAGTGTATCTCCGTATGGATAGCACGGCGCAGATGTTCCGCGACCTGAATACTATCATCGAGAAAGAGCCTACCAATGCCGGTTATTACAACGACCGCGGACACGCCTACCTGTTCTTTGGGCAGTACCGGAAAGCGATAGAGGACTATGATATGGCGGTTGCCCTTGCCCCGCAGCCATATCTGAACTATATGCGCGGACGCTGCTATTGGGAGGCGGGCGACACATTGGCGGCACGGATGGACTTAGAGAAAGCCGCCCAAAGGAATGATGGCTTTGCTTGTTTCGCTCTGCACTTTATGGGGCAGGACTCGTTGGCTGCACACCGTATGGACAGCATTCTTGTGGCAGACAGCCTTACGCACGAAGAAACGTACAATGCCGCTTGTCTCTGTGCCTTACAGGGCAAGACTGAGGACGCATTCCGTCTGCTGGCGCAAGACCTTGAACGCAATAATGCGCAGTATGCCTATGCCCGCCGTGATATAGACTTCCGCAATATCCATGGTGCCCGTTTCGATAGCCTGTTGGCGGTATATGAAGCCCGTGTACGGGAGCGCATCCAGCGTTTGGACTCCACCACGCAAGACACCGTGCAGACCGAGCGCATCGTGGAAGTGCCCTTCTCCGCTGCCAACGGGGTAACGACGGTTAAGTGCTCTATCAACGGACTGCCGCTGACCTTTGTCTTTGACACGGGTGCCAGCGATGTGTCGATCTCGCAGACGGAAGCCAGTTTTATGTACAAGAACGGCTACCTGAGCAAGAAAGACATCGTGGGCAACTCGGCATACATCACAGCAGATGGTAGTGTTTCCATCGGCACGAACATCATTCTGCAGAAGATTGATTTCGGCGGTCTGGAACTCAAAGCCGTCCGTGCCTCGGTGGTGGGCAACCAACACGCCCCCTTGCTTCTCGGGCAGTCTGTTCTCCAACGCCTCGGCAAAATCGAAATCGACAACCAACGACAAGTACTCAAAATAACGACTAAAAAGTAACTATGATGGCGTTTTTAATGGAGAAAGTTGTATATGTCAAAGAGCAATATAAAAATAAAAACAATAATGAAAAAACATGACAGGAGATGAATATGAAAAGTACTTTGGAGATGAGTACGTTGAAATGAAAGGCGGAAACTCGGATATGGTTATCTATGCTCGGTTGCAGGCATCGTCACACATATTGACCGCTAAATTTATGACTTGTGAAGTTAGAGTAAACAAAATGACAATAACTAGGTCCATGGAGGGTGTATTGGAAGGCAATCCTCCGTTTATATCGTTTTATTTAAGAAATTCAGCAATCCCCCCGCCAGTATGGAAGGTCAGTAAAAGTTATTTATCCTCAATGGAAAGATGGTATAATAAGAATCCCGCCTTTCCGATACGAGATGGAATTCCTACATCACGTGGAAAAGAATCCGCCTTATGGCGTAGGAAATGGTGACTATTATGGTCTTGTCCTTATTTGGTTTGATTATGCACCCGCTGCTGATATGTCTTTGGCAGATTATATTAATAGTATCACATCACAATTTGATTTCTTTAAATTGACAAGTAAAATGACGGAGGAAGAAAAATCTTGTTTGTGTTAAAAACAGATTTGTAGTCATGGCTTTAATGGTGATTTAATGGCTATTTATGGAGAATAAAAATAATAAATTATATGGAGATATGAAGTAATTAGTAGGTCAGGTGACATCTGAAGGACGATACCACTGTATCTGCTTTACGAGGTGAGCATATATGTGGTGGGACATACGAGTGGAAAAGAATAGTTGGATGGTTTACAAAACACGAAACACAGCGGAAATTTATCATATAAATCGTACCGGAAGGCATAGTTCACTGGTGGGGATTGATGTGCCTTTTGTGGTAATGGCAGAGACCTCTTGCCCGTGACAAGAGGGGATTTTTGTTTGCATAAATCGGATAATTAGTGTAACTTTGCGGCTTGATATCAGGGCAAAGTACGCAAGAATTATTCATCATTATGATTACCCCACAAGAGGTCATACAAATAGGAACAATCACCCGTCCGCACGGGAAACAGGGCGAGGTGCAATGTCTGATGCAAAACGAGTGTTGGGACAACGCCGAGGCGACGTTCCTCATCCTGAACATACAGCATATCCTCACGCCTTTCCGCGTATTGGACTGGCGCGGGAAAGGCAGCGACAGCCTTATCTTCAGTCTGTCGGGTGTGGACAGCGAGCAGAAAGCACAGCAACTGATTGGCACAGAGGCGTTTATGCTGCGCAGAGATGTGCAGGAAGACTGCGAAGAGTTGCCTACATGGCAGAGCCTTGCGGGGTATCGCGTAGTGGATACGGACCAAGGCGAGTTGGGCGTGGTGACGGAGGTGGACGAGAGTACCATCAACACCTTGCTGACACTTTCCGGCGGAAAAATGATACCTATCCACGAGGATTTTATCGTAACATTAAAACCTGAAAACCAAACACTTACAATCCGATTGCCATACTTGTTGTAGCATGCAGAAGACCACCATTGAAGAGATGCACCGCCTCAGCGTGGAGGCGTACCACGCGGCAGAGAAACTGCCGATAGTCATCGTGCTGGACAATGTGCGGAGCCAGCACAACATCGGCGCGGTGTTCCGCACGGCAGACGCTTTCCGATTGGAAGCGGTGTGGCTATGCGGGATATGCTGTTGCCCGCCCAATCAGGAGATTCACAAGACGGCTCTCGGGGCGGAACTGACGGTGGACTGGCAGTACAGGAAAGAGACGTTGGATGCGGTGCGTGAGTTGCAAGAGGCGGGATACACGGTGTACGCTGTGGAGCAGGCACATGGCTCTACTATGCTGAATGACATACAGTTACGCAAAGGCGAGAAAGTGGCGATTGTGCTGGGACATGAGGTGTTTGGCGTGCAACAGGCGGTGGTGGATGCCGCGGACGGATGCATCGAGATTCCGCAATACGGCACGAAACACAGCCTGAATGTGAGCGTGACGGCGGGGATTGTGATGTATGAGTTGTCGAACGCGATGCGGGGGATAGTGGAAAGTTGATAGTTGAAAGTTGAGAGAAGTTTAGGAGTTGATAGTTAGGAGTTTAGCAGAGAGGGACGTGGAAAGTAGAAAGCGAAAATTGACCTTGTTGGCACCTGCCCGCGACATTGAGGTGGGCAAAGCAGCCATTGACGCGGGGGCGGACGCGGTGTATATCGGTGCGCCGCAGTTCGGTGCACGGCAGGCTGCAGGCAACTCGGTGGAGGATATTGCGGAGTTGGTGCAGTATGCGCATGTGTTTGGTGCTCAGGTACTTGTAACGCTGAACACCCTGCTCCGCGACGATGAGTATGCACCCGCCTGCGCGCTGGCACACCAGTTATATAAAGTAGGCGTGGACGCGCTGATAATCCAAGACTTGCACCTGTTGGAATGTAACTTGCCCCCGATACGGTTGCACGCCTCAACACAGTGCGACAACAGGACAGCAGAGCAAGTGTTGGCATTGCAAGCGATGGGTTTCCGCCGAGTGGTGTTGGCAAGAGAACTGGGTATCAGCGAGATACGCACTATCCATGAAGCGGTGGTGCGTTCCGAGGCAGAGGAGCCGATTGAATTGGAAGCCTTTGTGCATGGCGCACTTTGCGTGAGTTACAGCGGGCGATGCTATATGTCGGAGGTGCTGATGGGCAGGAGTGCCAACCGCGGTTGCTGTGCGCAGATGTGCCGTATGCGATACGACCTGCTTGACAAGGACGGGAATGAGATACGGAACGACCACGGAGTGCCGATTCATCAGTGGTACCTGCTGTCGCTGCAAGACATGGACCGCAGTCAGTCGCTCCGCGAGATGATTGAGGCGGGCGTGACGACCTTCAAGATTGAGGGCAGGCTCAAGGACCGCGACTACGTGACCAACGTGGTGGCATACTATCGGCAGTTGATAGACAGAATAGAGGGTACGGAGACATTGACGCATGGAAAAACAGAGTTTTCCTTTGTGCCGAACCCGACAAAGACATTCCATCGCGGGCAGACCGACTACTTTCTGCACGGGCGGACGCGACCGATGGCGAACTGGCAGACCCCCAAATCCACGGGGGAACCCATCGGTACGGTGGCATATATCCAGCGCAATGCCATCGGGGTGGAGTTGCTGCCCGATGTGGTGCTGCACAACGGCGACGGGCTGTGCTTTGGCGACCAAGGGTTTGCCGTGAACGGAGTGTCTATGCCGCAGAACGCGAAAGGCTTCGAGCGGTTAGCCATAGTGGTGCCAAACCGGATGCCACGCCTTGCGCATGACACAGCCTCCCCCCCATGCCTTGCAGTAGGCACGCAACTGTATAGAAATCAAGATGTTGAGCTCTTGCGTAGCCTGCACGCAGAACGGCATATTCCCGTGGTTATCACCTTCGAAGACACACCCGACGGCTACCGTCTCGCGATGCTGAGTGATGATGAAAAGGAGACTTTGGCGACTATGGATATAACCGCAGAGCATCAATCGGCACAGAATCCCGCACGCGCCTACACCACTATCCGCGAGCAACTCAGCAAGTTAGGCGACACACCCTATATTGCCAAGGAGGTTATGGTTCAGCACGATGGGACGGATTGCCAAGGAACCTACCCGTATTTCCTGCCCATCAGTCTGCTCAACGACTACCGTCGCCAATTGGTGCAAGCCGCCATCTACAACGCCACTACACGCAGTACCATACACGCAGTAACCCACACGAAGAGCCCTACACAAAGTAACCTACACGAAGTACTTCCCACAGCGGCAACGCCGCTCATGACTTGCAAGTATTGCATCCTCTACGAGTTGGGGCACTGCCGAAAAGAAAAACCAATGCAGAACGAGCCCCGTTACCTGCGATTGCAGAACGGCACCCGCGTAGCCTTGACCTTTGATTGCACAAACTGCCAAATGCTCATCACCCAACCATAACAAACGTATGCAGATAGCAGAATTGGAACAACTGATGGCGATGCACCCAGAAGTGGAGGTGCTGTGCCGCGAGATACACAGAGAGACTGGCAGAATGGGCGGTAAGCACTTTCTGCTCAATGGGTTACACGCCTCGGCGAGAGCCATGATACTCTCCGCCATACAGGCTCGCCTCGCCCCCGAAGGACGGACGATGGTGGTCGTTTTGGACAACGCCGACGATGCGCAATACATCTACAACGACCTGCAGGTCGTGAGCACCGGCATACCTGTCTTCTACTTTCCCACCGCGCATCGCAGGCGCCAAGGTGCTGTAGATGAGGCACTTGCCATACAACGCACGGAGGTGCTGACTGCCTTAGCGGGCACGATGCGCAATGCTCAAAGCCCGACACCCGACGGACAACCCTCCGCCCCCATCATCGTCACCTACCCCGAGGCGTTGGCGGAGAGCGTGCCGCAGAAGACCTCCCTGCAACAGCAGACTATTAGCCTGACCACGGGGCAGGAACTACCCGTCACGCAACTCAGCCAACAGTTGGTCGCTCTGGGGTTCCAGCGGGTGGATTTCGTGTACGAGCCCGGGCAGTATGCCGTGCGCGGTGGAATCGTGGACGTGTATAGTTTTTCGCACGACAATCCGTACCGAATAGACTACTTTGGCGATGAGTTGGATACCATTCGCGAGTTCGATATCGAGACCCAACTCTCCAAAGACAAGGTGCAAACCATTGATATAGTGGCAAGTGCTGCGCAGGACGAGCAACAAGGGTTGCTCACCGACTATCTGGACGACCAGACCCTCTGGGTGAGCAACGATTGGTCGGTAGCGACCTACAAATGGCAGTCCGTTATCCCCGCCGAGGGGCAGGACCGCCCTCTGCCGTTGAAGGAGATACTGACCTCGAAGACGACCATAGAGTTGTCGCAAAAGAGTACCTTCACGACCCGCGATACACTCGCGTTCGACACCCTACCCCAGCCCGTCTTCAACAAGAACTTCGACCTCCTCATCGACGACCTGCGCGCGCGCATGAGCGAGGGGTACACCTTATATATATGTGCCGACCAAGTCAAACAGACCGACCGCCTGCAAGCGATTTTCGACGACAAGGAATCAGGTATCCGGTTCGTGCCGATTGACCACACGTTGCACGAAGGCTTCGTGGATAGGGCTGCGAAGATATGTTGCTACACCGACCACCAGATATTCGAGCGCTATCACCGAGTCACATTGCGCTCCGAGAACGCCCGTCGGGGCAAGGCAATCTTGACGTTGAAGGAGATTAACCAGTTGCAAGTGGGTGATTATGTGGTGCATGTAGACCACGGCATCGGACAGTTTGCAGGGCTCGTGACCACCAATTTCAGCGGTCGCCCGCAGGAGACCATCAAGTTGGTGTACCGTGGCGGCGACACGCTCTTTGTCAGCATTCACAACCTCCACAGGATTGCCAAATACAAAGGGCGCGAAGGTACCGAGCCCACCATATCGCGATTGGGCTCCGGCGCATGGGAGCGCATGAAGGAGCGCACCAAGGATAAAGTCAAAGACATAGCCCGCGACCTCATCAAACTATACGCTACCCGCAAGCAGCAACAGGGCTGTGCCTACTCGCCCGACGGCTACATGCAGCACGAGTTGGAGGCTTCGTTCCTCTACGAGGACACGCCCGATCAGGCAAAGGCAACCCTCAACATCAAGCACGACATGGAGAGCCCGATGCCCATGGACAGGCTCGTGTGCGGCGATGTGGGCTTCGGCAAGACCGAGGTGGCCATGCGCGCAGCCTTCAAGGCGGCGACCGATGGCAAGCAGGTGGCGGTACTGGTGCCGACCACCGTGCTGGCGTTGCAGCACTACAACACCTTCCGCGAGCGTTTCCGTGACTTCCCCGTCCGCATCGAATACCTCAGCCGAGGCAAGACTGCCAAAGAGACCAAGGAAGTGCTGGCCGACCTCAAGGCGGGAAAGATTGATATTCTGATTGGTACGCACAAACTGGTCGGCAAGCAGGTGGAGTGGCACGACCTCGGACTGCTCATTATCGACGAGGAGCAGAAGTTCGGCGTGGCGGTCAAGGAGAAACTGAAAAACCTCCGCACCAACGTGGACGTGCTCACCCTGACGGCAACGCCTATCCCGCGCACACTCCAGTTCTCGCTGCTCGGAGCGCGTGACCTCAGCGTCATCACCACGCCCCCACCCAATCGCTATCCTGTTCAGACTGAGTTGATTACGTTGGACGACGAGGACATCTTGAAGGAGGCTATCCAACTCGAGATGGGGCGCAACGGGCAGGTGTATGTTGTGTGCAACCGCATTGAGATGTTGGAGCGCATTGAGAAACGCATCCACCGCCTATGCCCTGAGGCGCGCACCGTCATCGCCCACGGACAGATGCCCACCGAGGAGATGGAGCAACGCCTTGAGGACTTCATCAACTACGACTACGACATCCTCATCTCCACCACCATCATCGAGTCGGGCGTGGACATCCCCAATGTTAACACCATCATCATTCACTCCGCACAGAACTACGGCTTGGCGGACCTGCACCAGTTGCGGGGGCGCGTGGGGCGTTCCAACCGCAAGGCGTACTGCTACTTGGTGGCACCCGACAAGGAGTTGCTGACCGCCGAAGCACGCCGCCGATTGGACGCTTTATCCACTTTCGCCGAGTTGGGAGCGGGTTTCAACCTCGCCATGCAGGACTTGGACATACGTGGCGCGGGCAACATGTTGGGCGCGGAGCAGAGCGGTTTTATTGCCGACTTGGGCTACGACACCTACCAGCGCATCCTTTCCGAAGCCGTGCAGGAACTCAAAGACGAGTTGGATATCCCCTCCCTGTCCGCTGACGGTGACGGACGCAACACGCCCTTTGCCGCCACGGGACTCAGCAACGGCAACTGGTGTCTGGACAGCCAACTGGAGAGCGACTTGGAACTTTGCTTCCCGAGTGATTATGTGGAGAATATCTCTGAGCGTGTCACGCTCTACCGCGAACTGGACAGTCTGCCCAACGAAGACGCTCTTCTCGAATACCAGAAGCGGCTTATAGACCGTTTCGGACCTCTGCCCGAGCCTGCGCAGCAGTTGCTGAACGTGGTTCGGCTACGTTGGCTGTGCTGCCGCATGGGCATCGAGAAGGTGATTTTGAAGCAAGGACACATGACCTTGTTCTTCACGCGCACCAACGAAAGTTACTGGCAATCAGATACTTTCGGCAAAATATTGCAGTTCGTATGTGCTCGCCCGCAGCGTTGCCGACTCAACGAAGAGCGTGACAAAAAGGGCAACCTCACGGGCAAACGCTCTGTCACTATCCAGCAGGTCAACACCATATCCGGTGCCCTCACCATGCTCACTAAAATGCTCGAAGGCTAATCATACAACATAAAAGAGGCTGCCTATCAGATTTAGACAGCCTCTTTTATTCAATCAAACACTATGGATTTCTATTACGAGAACGACACTACATCATCTAATAGTTTGAAACTAATCTTTTCTGCTTCATTATAAACATCAAATGCAAGTTGTTCTATACTCATATTGCCTAATTCCTCAGAGGGACCATAACTGGCATACTCTGTACAAAGTTTGTTGAATTTCTGTAGGAACCTCTCATAATCTTCCGACCCCAAAATAGGTAATAAATCAGCATGCTTTTTGATATATTTGAACCACTCATTGGCAAGATGCAGATTCTTAGTCTGAACTTTACATGTTGCACCACCATCAATCTCATAGATAAAAACAGCATGGATATTAGAATTGAAACGGTTGAGAATCTCCGTTTGCAATTGATACTTCCGATGCTTCTCTTCAATGTTGGACACCGTATATGCAAGCCATACATTGGCTGCAGTTAATAACAATATGCCCAATGAACATACAATATCTATGATAGTAGCAAATCTTTGAATACCTTCTGCATTCAAAGTTGTGATTTTGCAGAGGCATATAATCCAACCTGTCATTAACAAAATCGCAATTACAGCCAATACGCCTACTAGCCCCTTTTGTCTATTTTTCATACGATTCACATATTTTCCCGCGAGCCAGCCCTTACGGGATAGGCTCGCTATATTTTATAAATCTTGGACGAGGCGCACTGAGTAGCCGTCGCCGCGATCGTAGCTGTTGCTGTACTGCGGGGAGAGGGTGCTGCCGCCGAAGAGCAGGCGGTGGTACGCGCCGTCGCTATTGTCCGCCGTACTTGACCAATAGTTGCCTTTGCCATCATTTGCAGGAAGGAATATCGCACCTGCTTTTTCCATTTTCTCCCACTCCGATGCCGTATAAACATTGGTTTGATAGCCATCCTTATAACCACTATTGAAAGCAATACCTTTAGGAGACTCAAAATTATCAGGTAAAATTATGAGACCTTGAATGTTATTCACTTTGGCTAATCCCCAAAATGCCTGCGAGTTGAGGCGACCGGATAGCAAATAATTCCATTCATCACTTGTCAATGTACGCCACGTATAAGGAGAGTCATTGCCTATCTGATTGTTTCCCCAATCTGTAAAATATGTCTTGTAGTTATAATAATCTCCCACAAACATCGGGTCATCACCTGTTCCCCACGCGAACAAATCAATCCAACCGCTGCTGCCGATATTATCCTCTGCACTACGACCATACACATCGTACTGGTGCTCTGCAAACCGCCACGTATCTGTACTCGGTTGGTATTGCAGATTCCCTTGGGAGAATTTCACATACTTGCCATCACCAACTGAAAATGAATGATTTCCATCCGTCGAAAAGGTCTCTACAGCGCCATACACCATATTGCCATTCACTTTCGCGTACGCACAATAGTAGTACTGCGTCATCGAAGAAAGATTGCTGATTTCGGTAGAGAAATCCCCGTCATCCACAAACGCGCCTTTGCGGGTGCGACCATTGTGAGATGTAACTTCTTCTTCGTCATCAGAATACATAATTCCGACTTCGATGTTACCATATTTGGAAACATCGCCAATAACAGAACTCAGGATAGTCACAGAGTTGTTGGTAATCTCCGTAGCCTCACCCGTGGCTACAAGTAGAGACAAAATGCCATCTTTGTCCACTCCGTTCTGTTGTTCTCTGTCGCACGCCGCGAAAGTCATCGCTGTAATGCACAACAGCATACTCATTAGTTTTTTCATAATCTTCACCCTGATACGTGTCGGGCACAACGTTTGTTTGCTATGGGCACTCGCGTTATCAATCATCAATATCGGCACCTGTCCACAATGCGGATATGTGGGTTCGCTTATGGACATAAAGAAAGCGTAGACCCCATGTTGCTTATTCACAACCCGAGGCCTTCGCATTGCCCAAACAGTCAAACAAACAACAGGAAACCTACGCTGATATGACGGCACACCATACCCGACAAACAGGCATAGTGTGACAAACGCCACACCCATAGGCATCTACTGCTACTTTGATTCTGACTATTTTAACTGAAAAGTTGCGAAGTTTTCGGGTCGTCAAATACAAAGCGTCAATAAACGCTATTCAATATGTCTAATCCACCCTGCAGCGAGGACATACCCCCTTCAGCGTAGATTCGATTGCAAAAGTACTGCTTTTCGCGGACATATGCAAATAAAATATAATACATCCAGGGCAACCGCACAGGCAAACACTCTGTCACAATCTGGCAGGTCAACACCATATCCGGTGCCATCAACAACCATTGCGCATTACGCATTGAGAATTGCGCATTGCCCCTCGTGTATTTGTCGGGCTAAGTGTATGTGATTAGTATGTGGTTAGTATGAGATTAGTATGTGATTAGTATGTGATTCTGCCGACCTTGCCGCGACCTTGCAGAGGATATATCTGTATCGTTTTTATCTCTGCTATTGCATAAACCGCAAACTTTTCGTACCTTTGCGGGCAAAATAGGACTATCGGATGACTTTTTGTAAGAATATAACGCGAGGATTTAGGGGTTCCCTAAGGTGCGTATTGACAATTAGTATGGCGTTCCTGGGCGTGGCGCAAGTGTCGGCACAGGCATTGAATCAGGCGTATTTGGACTACATTGCCAAATACCGCGACTTGGCAATACAGCAGCAGCGGGAGCACAGAATACCGGCGTCCATCACTATGGCGCAGGGCATATTGGAGTCGGCGGCGGGCAAGTCGGAGTTGGCGGTCAAGGCGAACAACCACTTTGGCGTCAAGTGCACCTCGGACTGGCCAGGGCGCACCTTTACCCACGACGATGAGACTGCTAATGAGTGCTTTAGGCGTTACGCATCTGTAGAGGACTCATACGAGGACCACTCCCTCTTCCTCAAGCGCAAACGCTATGAGAGTCTGTTCTCCCTGCCGATTGGCGACTACAAGAACTGGGCATACGGGCTCAAGGCGTGCGGCTATGCCACCGACCCAAAGTACCCCGAGAAACTGATACGGCTCATCGAGACCTACGACCTCAACCGCCTCACTTTCGACACCGTGCTGGTGGCATCGGGCGCAGTCAGCGCCGGGGATACCGCGTGGACGGACACGCCATACGATAATGTCATCGCCTTCGCCGACCAGGAGCGCACGGACGACTACGACACGCCGTCCATGGACCACGTAGAGTTGTCGGGCGAGCACAAGTCGGGACACCGCAACGGCGTGCGCTACATCGTGGCAAAGCCGGGCGACACGTTTGAATCGCTTGCTTATCAACTGAATATGTACGAGCGCACCCTGCGCCGCTACAATGATGCCCTCGACACGCGCGAATTAGAGGCGGGCGACCTCGTTTACATCTACCCCAAGAAGTGCCGTGCCGACCGCAAGCACCCCTACTGCACCGTCCGCAAAGGCGATACCGCATGGGGCTTGTCGCAGAAATACGGCATCAAACTGAGCAGACTATACAAACTCAACGGCATCCCATACGGCACGCCGCTGACCACGGTACAACGTTTGGATTTGAGGTGATGAAAGTACATCGCGCACGCTCCATAGGCGACCTGTTGGCGGAATATATTCACGGCTCTGAACTCGAGAAGCCCCTGTTGGAGCGCCGTGTGGTGGAGTTGTGGCCGCAGGTATTAGGTCCCACGGTGGCACAACTGACGGGGCAGATGGAGGTGAAGAACGGCGTGCTGCTGGTGCATATCCGCTCCGCGGCATTGCGGTCGCAGTTGTTTGAGGTGCGGCACGAGGTGGTCAGAAAGTTGAACGAGGCAGCGCACGCTGATGTGCTGAAAGATATACGATTATTAGGGTAGTGACATATCCGGAGAACATAGAACAAAAGATTGATTTTCAGGTCATTCGCAATGGCTTGCGGGGTTGCTGTATGTCGCCCCTCGGGCGCGAGCACGTAGATGCCATGGCGTGGCAGACCAACTACGAGACTATCCGGCATCTCCTTATACGCGCGCGTGAGATGATGACGGTGCTGCAAGACGCGTCGCTCTCCTTCCCGCACGGCGAGATTTACGACCTGCGCGAGGCATTGTCGCGTATCCGCATCGAGGGGCTGTTCTTGGACGAGGCGGAACTCTTCTCACTTCGCAAGACATTAGACTACGTGGCGCAGGTGGAGCGGTTCTTCCGCACTCTAGACCAGGAGCGGTTTCCTGTACTCAGCGCACTTACCACGGGTAACACGTTAGGGCATATCGTTACCGAAATCGACAGATTATTAGACCGTTACGGTCGTCTCAAAGACTCTGCCTCGCCCGAATTGGCACGTATCCGTGCCGAGATAACCCGCTCACAGGGCTCCGTTTCGCGCGCTTTGAACAACATTCTCCGTCAGGCGCAGGCAGACGGTATTCTTGACAAAGACGCCGCCCCCACCATGCGCGAAGGGCGGTTGGTACTGCCCGTACCGCCCGCCTACAAACGCAAGATTGGCGGTATCGTGCACGACGAGTCATCCACGGGCAAGACCGTCTTTATCGAGCCGCAACAGGTGGTGGAGGCGAACAACCGTATTCGCGAATTAGAGGGCGAAGAACGTCGTGAGCGTATGCGTATCTTGTTGGAAATCACAACTATGCTCCGTCCTGAAGTACTGCAGATATTGGACTCGGAAACCTTCCTCGGCGAGGTGGACTTCCTCCGCGCCAAGGCACTCTTCTCCATAGATCTCGGTGCCATTGTGCCCGACTTCGCAGACGAACCCTTGCTGGACTGGCACGAGGCGCACCACCCTGTGTTGCTGCTCACGTTCCGCCGCCAAGGCAAGAACGTCGTCCCGCTCACCATCCGCCTCCATAGCAATCAACGCATTCTGGTCATCAGCGGACCCAACGCGGGCGGTAAGTCGGTGTGTCTCAAGACAGTAGCCCTCTTGCAGTATATGCTCCAATGCGGGCTGCCCGTGCCGATGGGCGAGGCAAGCCGTATGGGCTTGTTCACGCAACTGATGTTGGATATTGGCGACGAGCAGAGTATCGAGGACGACCTCTCCACCTACTCCTCGCACCTGCGCAACATGAAGTACTTCGTGCGTCATGCGGACGCGCGCACGCTCCTGTTGATAGACGAGTTTGGTACGGGCACAGAGCCCCTCATCGGTGGTGCCATCGCCGAGGCGGTGCTCACACAACTCAACGAACAGGGTGCCTTTGGCGTCATCACCACCCACTACACCAACCTCAAGCACCTCGCCGAGCAGACCCCGGGCATCATCAACGGTGCCATGCTCTACGACCGCGGACAACTGCGACCGCTCTTCCAACTGTCTATAGGTCAGGCGGGTAGTAGTTTCGCCATCGAGATTGCGCGGCAGATTGGGCTGCCAGACAGCATCATCCGCCGCGCCACGGACATCGTCGGCGAGGAGCATATCGACTACGACAAGCAACTGCAGGACATCGCCCGTGACAAGCGGTATTGGGAGAACAAACGCCAGAATATCCGCCTGCGCGAGAAGCACCTCGAGGAGAAAATCGCCTACTACGAGTCCGAGATTGCGGGGCTCAAGCAGAAGCGCAAAGACATCCTCAACGAGGCGAACCAGCAGGCAGCCGACCTCTTGCGTCAGAGCAACGCCACCATCGAGCGCACCATCCGCGAAATCAAAGAAGCGAAGGCGGAAAAGACCGCCACGCAGCAGGCACGCCGCAAGGTGGAGCAACTCAAGAAACGTGTTGCCGACCCGCGACCGACCCGCGATAGCCCCGCGACAACCAAGCAGGACAAAGTGCTGCGTGACCTCAGCGACCTCCGTGTCCTGACCAAAGACCACGCACGCCTCATTCAGGAGACCAACACGCCCAAACCGCGCCTTGTCTCGGCAAATGTGGCGGACGAGATGCGCCGCCGCAAACTCTCTTTCTCGCGCGAACTCGACATTCGCGGGCTGCGCGCCGACGAAGCCCTCAACATCGTCATGGCGTATATGGACGATGCCATCATGGTGGGTGCCGAACAGGTCGCCATTCTCCACGGCACAGGCACGGGAGCCCTCAAGCAGGTGGTGCGCGACTACCTCGAACAGCGCAGGAAAACCATGCAGCGTCTCGGCACGGGCAACCTCACTTTCCATGACGGAGACCCCGACCGCGGCGGAGCGGGAATAACCATTGTAGAACTCTGAACAACGAAAACAAACAAGATAAAGATGAATAGAAACCTACTTCTCACCCTTGCCTTTCTGCCCCTCATGGCGATGGCGCAAATCCAACCTGGCGACTCGCGCTACAGCATTTCGCTCCACGCGGGCTACGGCCACAACCAAACCTATGGTTCCATGGGCAACCTCGATATAGATGCCTTTATGCCTATCAATCAGCACTTTGAGATGCAAGCGGACATCCGCATGAGCACCGCCAATTTCTACGCTTTCGGCGTCCAGATGCGTCCCAAGTTCGCCCTGCCGGTCGGCGAGATGTTCCTCGAAGACCGCCTCATGGCACGCCTCATCACGCGCGACGCTTTCAACGAAGTTACGCAGGCTCTCTCCATTGGCTACCGCATGCAATACGTTAGTATTCAACTGGGTATGTCCACACGTCTCATCATTCGCCAGCCGTATGAGTGGCACTCCACCGAGTCCATCATCTGCGAACCTTTCAATGTTCTCTACCGCGTCGAGGGCTTTGTGCGCCCGCAGACCTCGCCTTGGAACATCAGCCTCTGCGTCTCCAATATGGACAACTACCAAATCGAGCGCGTTTGGCAACCGCTGTTTATGCTTGGCGGCTGGTACGACCCCACCGACCATTGGCGCGTGCGTCTCTCTGCCGAGTGCAAACCCACCGGACACTTCCACCTCAACGCCACCTACTACGGAGCCGAAGTCCGCGTAGGGGCTGAATATCGTTTCTAAACCATCACAAGCAATTGATTATGAAGAGTATATATCGCACACTGCCCCTTGTGGCACTCCTCGCGTTTGCCGCCTGCAACCCCGACACGAGCAACTACGACATCATCGGTATGGTGGCGGGGTCGTCCCCGCGTATCGACCTGCGGTTCGAGGAGTCGCAAGCCTACAACGCCGAACATGGTGTCTCTGTCATCAACGCCCTCAACGAGGACTACCGCGTCTATGTGGGCACTGATATTCACATCGACTCCACGCGCCGCAACTGGGAGACCTTCATCTCCGACTACCACGACGACCTCAAGTGCCCTGTCGCACTCCTTCTCGGCGACTTCATCAACGCGCAGAACCACTACGATTTCATGGTATCTGCCCTCACCGACGTGCCGCGCAACCCTGCCAAAGCAGACACACTCATGCCTGTCATCGGCAACCACGACATCTATTTCAACCAGTGGAACCTCTACCGCAAGTTCTTCAAGACGAGCACCTACTACTTCATCGTGCGCACGCCCGCGGGCAAGCAGGACCTCTATATCGTCCTCGACTCCTCCGAAGGCACTATGGGTTCCAAGCAACTCGCATGGCTGCGTGAGGTGCTGCAATGGGCTGACAATCAGCCGTTCCGCCATCGTGTCGTATGCACTCACACCTCCTTCTTCAAGCGCGACTCGTCGCAGGGGCATACCTCCAACTACCCCCTCGAAGAGGTCTATGCACTCCTCAACCTTATGGAGAAGCACCATGTAGATATGGTCTGGACGGGGCATGACCACTCTCGCGAGGTAACCGAAATCAAGGGCACGACCTGTATCATCGTCGATACCATGCAGGACATCGAAAAGACGCCTTTCTATATGGTGGTAGATATGGGTGAAGACATTGATTATCACTTTGTTGCCGTCAAGCAAAGCAAATGATTGCCTACCTCGGCATAGGAACCAACTTGGGCGACCGCGATGCAAATATCCGCACTGCCCTCAGCCTGCTCCGCGAGCGGGTCGGGGAGATGCTACGCTGTTCTGCGCCCTACCATAGCGCGCCCGTGGGTTTCGTGTCCGACAACGCCTTTGTCAACATCGTCATGTCGTTCCGCACCTCGCTCTCGCCCCGCGCCTTACTCGCTGTCACGCAGGACATTGAGCGCGCCATGGGGCGTACCGAGAAGTCCGTCAACGGGCAGTACCGCGACCGTATCATCGACATTGACCTGCTCTTTTGCCTTGCCGATAACGGCGAGCCGCTTCCCTGCTCTTTCCCTGACCTTACCCTGCCGCACCCCCGTATGCAGGAACGCGACTTCGTCATGGTGCCCCTACGCGAAATATATCAAGATATATTAACGCCTAAGTCGGGTCAAACGGCTGCTTTTTAGCAAGGGATAGGCAACCCATGCGCAATGGATACGCGAAGGATGGAATGTAAATAATTATATAAAAACGAATGACAGTTCTTTACGAAGATAATCATATCATAGCCGTCAACAAGACGTGCAGTGAGATTGTGCAGGGCGACAAGACGGGCGACACGCCCCTCTCCGAGACCGTCAAGGCATACATCAAGGAAAAGTACCACAAGCCCGGCGAGGTCTTCCTTGGCGTCACGCATCGTCTCGACCGCCCCACGAGCGGGGTTGTGCTTTTCGCGCGCACCAGTAAGGCGTTGGCACGGCTCAACGACATGTTCAAGTCGCACAACGAAATCAAGAAGACCTACTGGGCAATCGTTGCCAATGCGCCTGCCGAGCCGGAGGGACGCCTCGAGCATTTCCTCACCCGCAACGAGCAGCAGAACAAGTCGTATGTTGTAACACGCTTCGACAGCGAGGGGCATCCCCTCACCCGCGATGGCAAATCCATCGACCGTGAAGCAAAGCGCGCTGTCCTTACGTATCGTACCATTGCCCGTGGCGACCGCTATACGCTGCTCGAGATTAACCTCGAGACGGGTCGTCACCACCAGATACGCTGCCAACTGGCGGCTATCGGCTGCCCCATCAAGGGCGACCTCAAGTACGGTGCCAAGCGCAGCAACCCGGACGGTGGTATCTGCCTTCATGCCCGCCGCATCGAGTTCGTTCATCCTGTCAGCCACATCGACATCTCCATCACTGCCCCCGTGCCCGACGACAATCTCTGGCACGCTCTCGAAGCCCAAGTTCAAGAATAACCACGCAATGAAAACATCAATGAAAGCAAAACCATTTGTCAAGTGGGTTGGCGGAAAAGGTCAACTCATCGACCAACTCGAAGCCATGCTTCCCGCTGACTTTGACCAATGGGAGAATGTTACTTACATTGAGCCTTTCGTAGGTGGCGGTGCTATGCTCTTTCACATGTTGCAGGCCCACCCGAACATCACGGCGGCTGTCATCAACGACATCAACGCAGACCTCACTACCTGCTATCAGGTCGTCCGCGACACCCCCGATGCGCTTGTCGAATCGCTCCGGCAGATACAGGCGGAGTACTATGCACTTCATTCTGAGGAGTCCAAACGCGAGTTCTATATGCAGCGCCGTGCCGAGTTCAACACCAAGCAACTCTCGCCCGTGCACAACACCACGCTTTTCTTCTTCCTCAACCGCACATGCTTCAACGGTCTCTACCGTGTGAACAAGTCTGGGCTGTTCAATGTGCCATTCGGACGCTACGAAACCCCGACCATTTGTGACCCCGTCACCATATATGCCGACAGCCGTTTGCTGCAGAATGTCACCATTCTCACAGGTGATTACACGCAGACATTGGACTATGCGCAGGGCAATACGTTCTTCTATTTCGACCCTCCGTATCGTCCTTTGAATACCACCAGCAGTTTCAACGACTACGCCAAGGAGCCGTTCAACGACCTTGCCCAGCAGCGTCTCAAAGCCTTTTGTGACCGACTTCAGGCGGCAGGGCATCATTTCATGTTGAGTAACTCGGATTGTCAGGATGGCTTCTTCGACGACTTGTATCTGCAATACCAAATCGCCCGCGTCTTTGCCTCACGCAATGTGAATGCCAACCCCGCTAAACGCGGCAAACTCACCGAACTTTTAGTCCGCAACTACGCAGTTTAACCTTTTGAAATGACGAATACCATGCCAGCACATACACAAGAGCAATTTGAACAATTCATGTCCCAACTGAAAGAAACCAATACCACATTGGATTTCTATTGTGATTTTGCTAAAATAGGTAGGAATGTCAATGATATTGCCATTAGCCTAAACACACTCAACTATCTGCTCGGAAAGACAGATTTACGCACTGCCGTAGATGCATTGTGGAGAAGAGATCCTCAATGCTTTGAAGTTATGGATATTTTGATTGCTACACGTGAAAGAGAGGGTAAATTATTCCTTAATGCCGATGGTGAGTATCATCTAATACATTCCTTGTTCAATGGTGTGGATGGTATAATGGAGTTTTTGGAAGGCACAGGGTTAAGTGAGGTTTTCCAACAATCTTTGATCAGCAATCTTGTAGATTATGTCTTTGGTGTAGAAACAGGACTTGACACTAATGCTCGTAAGAACAGGAGTGGTAAGATTATGGAACACTATGTTGCTTCTGTGTTTAGACAAGCCAATGTTGCTTTTCAAGAACAGGTACCTTCTAGAAACTTTCAAGATGTTGAACAAGTACTTGGTGCAGACCAAAAAGTATTTGATTTTGCTATAAATACTAATGCTCAAACATTTCTTGTAGAGGCTAATTTTTACTCTACAGGAGGTTCCAAACTGAATGAAGTAGCACGTTCTTACACGGATATTGCTCCTAAGATAAATAGGCTGCAAGGCTTTGAATTTGTGTGGATTACGGACGGTGTGGGTTGGCGTAGTGCAAAGAATAAACTGGAAGAAGCTTTCATGACTATTCCAAGTATATATAACATAACAACTTTGCAGACATTCATAGATAGATTGTCATAGATTTAGTGGATATTGCTTTACCATATTATAACGTGCCGGACTTTATACTCTATCACGGAGATAGTCTGCAAATACTTTCCGAGTTATCCGACAATTCGGTCAGGGCGATTTTTGCAGACCCGCCATATTTCCTTAGTAATGGTGGTATCAGTGTGCAGAGTGGCAAGCAGGTTTGTGTGGATAAGGGCAATTGGGACAAGGGTGGTACGCCCGATTATATATATGAGTTTAATCGTCAATGGCTCTCTTTGTGTCAAAGCAAACTGACCGAAGATGGCACAATATGGGTGTCAGGGACTTACCATAATATCTTTGTAGTACAGCGTTGCCTACAAGAATTAGGATATAAGATTTTGAACATTGTTACGTGGCAGAAATCAGACCCGCCGCCAAACTTGAGTTGTAGGTATTTTACATTCTCCTCAGAGTTTATAATCTGGGCACGCAAATCAGAAAAGAAGCCTCACAAATTCAACTATGAGGTAATGAAGCAACTTAATGGAGGACGGCAAATGACGGATGTATGGCGTTTGCCTGCTGTCGGGAAATGGGAAAAGACTTGTGGCAAACACCCCACGCAGAAACCATTGCGGTTATTGTATCGTATAATTTTGGCTTCTACGGACGAGGGAGATACGATCCTTGACCCGTTTGCAGGGAGCAGTACAACTGGTATTGCGGCTAATCTATTGGGGCGTAAATTTATAGGGATAGAGAAAGAGCAGGAGTTTGTAGAACTCAGCCGTCTTCGTCGTGATGCCATAAATGACCCATCTATGGCACAATATTTGTGCACCATGATGCAGCGACAACCAAGTAATTAATAAACAAAATATGATATAAACCAACAAAAAATCATATATCATGAAACATCAACATTCAGAGAAACAGGCACCTTGTCTTGGGTGTTGCCTACCTATAATAATGCTATTGTGTATGGTATTCTTGAGTTCCTGTGTGCAGGATGCAACTGGTATTATTAGTTGGTATTTGTGCATCAATGCAAAAGATTCTTTGGAGATTCAATGTCCTGCTTCCGATGATGTTACCATTCAAAACACATCATCGAAATATCAGGAATGGATAAGTGTAAATAATGCGTGTGCCAAAACATCAGGAGATGCATATATCCACGGAACATATTTTTACTCCACTATGGGTGACTATAAGTATGCACATACCGAGAGGAAGTTCGTTATCAAGCGTTTGACTGCTAATGCTCCTGTAAGGGTAATAGTGGCATATCACATGGTTCAGCCTGATACTTACGGTTGGATGCCGCGCGATGCTGCCAAGCGAGATTCTGTCTTTAATGTCTTAATTGAGATGTATGGAGACAACCATGTGGTGACCATTCCTACGGATTGCACAGAAAAGACTTTGTCTTTCCAACCATGATATGCCACCCTTGTCGTATCAAATAGTTTATCAAGCAATTAACAAACAAATTTCAATACAAACCAATAAAAAATCTAATCAAGTATGAAACACCTTCTTTTAGGCGATGAAGCGATAGCGCAAGGTGCTATCGACGCAGGCTTGAGCGGTGTCTATGCCTATCCGGGCACACCGTCAACGGAAATCACGGAGTACATTCAACTTCACGAGGCGAAAGCCGCAAAGCCCTCTATCTTCTGCCGTTGGGCATCCAACGAGAAGACGGCTATGGAGGCGGCGCTCGGCATGTCCTACATGGGCAAGCGCGCACTCGTATGTATGAAGCACGTGGGTATGAACGTCTGTGCAGACGCATTCATGAACGCCGCTATCACCGGTGTGAACGGCGGCTTGGTAGTAGTGGCTGCTGACGACCCCTCCATGCACTCCTCGCAAAACGAGCAGGACAGCCGTTTCTATGCCAAGTTTGCCATGATTCCATGCTTCGAGCCCTCTAACCAACAGGAGGCATACGAGATGACCCAGGAGGCGTTCCGCCTTTCCGAGG
>CAKUUM010000013.1 GCA_934692905.1 uncultured Bacteroidales bacterium | reverse complement strand
GCCTTGCCCTCCGCCCCGCTCTTGGTGGTAACAAGCACCACGCCCGCTGAGGCTTTTGCACCATAGATAGCCGACGCGCTGGCGTCTTTGAGGATAGAGACGCTCTCTATATCGTTGGCATTCAGGCGGCTGAGACTACCCTCGACACCGTCGATCAACACAAGGGGCGAAGCACCGCTCGTGAGCGAACTCACACCGCGGATATTGATCTGCATACCCGCATCGGGCGAACCGCTGTTGGCGACGATGTTCAGTCCCGGGTCTGCCCCCTGCAACGCCTGCGCGGCATTGGCTACGGAGCGGTTGGAGATGTCCTTGGCGTCCACCACGCTGACCGCACCCGTCAGGTTCACTTTCTTCTGCATACCATACCCCACGACAACCACCTCGTCCAGTTGCTCGGTGTCCTCCGTGAGCACCACGCGCATATTGGCTGATGCTGCCAACTCCTGCGGCTGATACCCGATAAACGAAACCTGCAGGTGCTGTCCGATATGGGCATCAATACTGAAGTGCCCGTCAAAATCAGTAATCGTTCCCGTTGAAGTGCCGGCAATGATGATGTTGGCTCCGATAATCGGTTCGCCCTGCTTGTCTGTCACCGTACCGCTTACTATGGATGGTGCTGCGGTTGTTGGTTTCTCGGCTTGGCGCACCACGATATTGGTCTGCCCCGCCATCTCATACTCCAGACCGCGCGGCGGCAGCACCTCGCGGAGTAGGTCACGCACAGGGATGGTGCGCTGAATGGTGATGTTGGCAGAGTCGTTGCCCAGCACCGCCGTACGGTAGGAGAAGCGGTAGTCGGTCTGTGTCTCGACAACAGTCATCACTTCGCGCAGCGAGGCATGTTGCAAGTCAAGGCTCACCACTTTGTCTTGAGCCACCGCTTGCCATGACAACGGCATACACAAGACCACAACCCCAAAAAGTTTGTTTTTACTTATCATATCCAAATTCGTTTACGGTCTAATCATGACCTTACATCAATAAAGACGCAAAAAGCAGGCAAATGTACCGAAAAAAAATATATGTTATACAACATATAATACCGACATATAGACAGTGATACAATGAATACACCTTGTGTGCTTTTGTCTCAAAAAGTGTTGATATATTTGTTATATCAACATTTTTAGCGTACCTTTGCACAAGGAAATAAATATAACTAACCCCACACAGCCTTTCTACATATGGCAAAACCAAAGTCCAAGTTTTACGTCGTCTGGCAGGGGCGCACCCCTGGTATCTACGACTCGTGGCACGACTGCGAGGCGCAGGTCAAGGGCACCACTGCCAAGTACAAGGGGTTTGCTACACGCGCCGAAGCGGAACAAGCCCTTTCAGATGGTTGGGAAGCGCATATCTCCTATTCTCCCCCTGCGCAACCCAAACCCGCACCCTCCCGTTCCCATGCCGCCAAACAGCCTGTCTTGCCCGCCCTCGCGGTCGATGCAGCCTGCTCGGGCAACCCGGGCGTGCTGGAGTTTCGCGGTGTGATTGCCGACACGGGCACGCAGGTCTTCCACCGCGGACCCTATCAGCGGGGCACCAACAACATCGGTGAGTTCCTTGCCATTGTCCTCGGACTGGCATACCTCAAGGCGCACGACCTCCCGTGGGTGCTCTATTCCGACAGCAAAATCGCCATCTCGTGGATACGGCAAAAGCAATGCAAGACCAAACTCGACTGGAACGCCAAGAACCAGGACCTCCTGCTCGCCGTACGTGCTGCCGAAAAATGGCTCCTTGACAACACCTATACCACACATATATATAAATGGGACACCAACTCATGGGGCGAAATACCGGCGGATTTCGGCAGAAAATAACTGTAAAATACCTATTATTCGGTATTGATTTCGTCTCAAATGCGTAGTAACTTTGCGCTCGTATTGTAAAACTATTATGCTATGAGAAAGTCAGTTTCTATTTGCAGCGTACTACTATGGCTGCTGCTTCCAACCGTTGTGTACGCCCAGTATGATGCCAACTTATTTGGACATGTGCTGAATATGCGTACGGGAGAACATATGCCCTTTGTAACCGTGCAGGTCAAGAACACATCTATCGGTGGTGTTACCGACGAGTCAGGACACTATTTCCTGAAAAACCTGCCGGTAGGAAGACATGTGGTGTCGTTCTCGTACGTGGGATACAAAACCTTAGAGTTGGAAGTCATTATCACCGCCAACAAGTCCACAGAGATGAATGTCGAAATGGAAGAGGATGTCTTGGTGCTGGGCAATGTGGTCGTTACGGCAGACCGCTATGAATCGAAGAAGAAAGAGTCGTCCACAATACTAAATGTCATACCACCGGTCTTGTTTGAGACTACCTCTGCTGCGTGTATGGCAGATGCTCTGAACTACACGCCGGGTGTGCGCGTGGAGCAGACGTGTGCCAACTGCGGGCAGACGAAATTGCGCATAAACGGTATGGAAGGGCAATACTCGGAAATGCTGATAGACTCACGACCTATATTCTCATCGCTGGCTGCAGTCTATGGGTTGGACCAGATACCGACAGGCATGGTGGACCATGTAGAGGTGGTACGTGGCGGTGGTTCCGCACTCTATGGCGCAAATGCCATTGCTGGTGTGGTAAATATCGTTACCAAGGAACCTACACGCAACTTTATCAACCTCAGCAACACATCATCCATGTTGCGCCGCAATGCGTATGACATCAACACCACCCTCAATGCTTCAGTCATCTCCGAAAATCAAAAGATAGGGGCATTTCTTTTTGCGGTGCAACGTAACCGTAACCAATACGACCACGACAATGACGGGTTTTCGGATATTCCAAAACTGAATAGCACCACAGCAGGAGTACGCTCTTTCTTCAAAATCACCAACTACTCCAAACTGACAGCGGAATATCACCATGTTACTGAGTTCCGAAGAGGAGGTAACCTCTTTGATTTGGAGCCTCATCTTGCCGATATTGCAGAGCAACTGCGTCATAATATCGATGCGGGGTCTCTAACCTATGACTATTTTTCCGCCAATGAGAAACATCACCTCAAAGTATTCGCTTCTGCACAAAACGTCAACAGAGAGAGTTATTTCGGAGCCCCAAAAGACCCCAACGGATATGGACGTTCCCATGACATCACCGTGGTTACGGGAGCGCAGTATCACTTTCTGTATTCTTGCGGAAAAATGCCTGCCGAACTAACCATCGGGACGGAATATACCTACAACCATCTGCACGACAAAATTTTAGGCTATCACCGCGATTTCTATCAAACGGTACATTTGGTCTCTATGTTGGCACAGAACGAGTGGAAAAACGATGTGTGGAGTGCAAATGTCGGACTTCGCGTCGAGAAACACAACCTGCTACGTATGCCGATGGTTGTACCGCGGGTCAGTTTTCGCTATGCACCATACAGAGGCATAGTACTACGTACTTCATACTCAGCCGGTTACCGTGCACCGCAAGCCTATGATGAAGACCTGCATGTTGATGCTGTCGGGGGGAATGTATCGCTCATATCATTAGACCCTAACCTGAAACCCGAGAAATCACACAGTGCATTCTTCAGTGCCGACTATTACCAAACGTTCAGACATTCTGAACTGAACCTTACGTTAGAGGGGTTCTTCAATTATCTTGACGATGTCTTTTTCTTGCGTACCGAAGGGCATGACGACGATGGCAACCTCCTCATGGTGCGTACCAATGCGAATGGTGCGTATGTCGCAGGACTCAATGCCGAGGGCAAATTCGCATACAAGGACATTGTCTCGCTGCAAGCAGGATATACTTTCCAAAAAAGCCGCTACACCGAGAGCCTTACATGGAGCGACAACCCGAATATCGCACCGCAAAAACGTATGTTCCGGACCCCCGACAACTATGCGTATATGATTCTGACGGTCAAGCCCGTCCGCGAATTCTCCATTGCACTCAACGGCAAAGCCTCCGGTAACATGCTCGTGCAGCACTTTGCAGGATATATTCCTCAAGATGAAGAAGTGTGCACGAAACCTTTTTGGGAGTTCGGAGCCAAATTGGCGTATGATATACACTTGTATAAAACCTATTGCCTCGAACTTAATTGCGGCATTAAAAACATCTTTAATGTGTATCAGCCCGACCTCGATAAAGGTGTCAACCGAGATGCCGGATACATCTACGGACCGGCATTGCCGCGTACCTATTTCATCGGATTGAACCTAAAAGTGTAGAATGTCCCAAAATGTGCTGCACAACATAAAAATGCAAACCCTACATAGCAAATAGAAAAATTATTTTCGTGTTTATAGGATTTTGTGTAATTTTGCACCCGCAAAAAAGAAAGAAGAAATTTAACTCATTAAAATATTACGATTATGACAAAAGTAGGTATTAACGGCTTTGGCCGTATCGGACGTTTTGTTTTCCGTGCTGCTCAAAAACGTAATGACATTGAAATCGTTGGTATCAACGACCTTTGTCCTGTTGATTATCTGGCTTATATGCTCAAGTACGACACCATGCACGGTGCTTTCGACGGCACCATCGAGGCGGATGTCGAGAACAGCAAACTGATTGTAAACGGCAAGGCTATCCGCGTTACCGCTTGCAAAGACCCCAACGAACTCGCATGGAACGAGGTTGGCGCAGAGTACGTAGTTGAGTCCACCGGTCTCTTCCTGACCAAAGAGAAAGCTCAGGCTCATATCAACGCAGGTGCCAAATACGTAGTAATGTCCGCTCCCTCCAAGGACGACACGCCTATGTTCGTTTGCGGTGTGAACGAGAAGACCTATGTCAAGGGTACCCAGTTCGTATCCAACGCCTCTTGCACCACCAACTGTTTGGCTCCTATCGCCAAGGTGCTCAACGACAAGTTCGGTATCGTCAATGGTCTTATGACCACCGTTCACTCTACCACCGCTACCCAGAAGACCGTTGACGGTCCTTCGATGAAAGACTGGCGTGGTGGTCGTGCTGCTTCGGGCAACATCATTCCTTCCACTACGGGTGCTGCTAAGGCAGTAGGCAAAGTTATCCCTGAACTCAACGGCAAACTCACCGGTATCTCTATGCGTGTTCCTACTCTGGATGTCAGCGTAGTTGACCTCACCGTCAACCTCGAGAAGCCTGCTACTAAAGAGGCTATCTGCGCTGCTATGAAAGAGGCAAGCGAAGGCGAACTCAAGGGCGTACTCGGCTACACAGAGGATGCTGTGGTATCCAGCGACTTCCTCGGCTGCACGCTCACCTCTATCTTCGACGCTAACGCAGGTGTATATCTCACCGACAAGTTCGTCAAAGTCGTTTCTTGGTACGACAATGAGATTGGCTACTCCAATAAGGTGCTTGATCTCATTGCTCACATGGCTAAGGTAAACGGCTAATTCCGTACTGATTTTGTTTTTCATAAAAATGTAGAGACGGGAGGATTGCTCAACAGCAGTCCTCTCGCTGTTTTTATTGTTGTCAGCCCGCTGTCTCTAACCGGCAACAACCAGTGCGCGCCATGTCCTGTGCTTTGCGCATTCTTTGTCGTGTATTTCTCGGGCTAAGTGTATGTGATTAGTATGTGGTTAGTATGTGATTAGTATGTGATTAGTATGTGATTCCGCCGACCTTGTCGCAAGGTTATACTGCGGCTGAGGCACCCATGTCCCCACCCGCGGTTATCTTTCCCGCCCATTCTTACAATTCTATATGGTGTGCTGTGATAGGTTCCGCCAGAAACAGCGAAGCCGAATCCACGAATTTCTCTTCAGACTCTGTGGTCAAATAGGTCACCTTCCCCACCCCTTCTCCTGACAATACGGAGGGGTTCCACGCCTTTTTCTCGTCCCACGGCAGCGCCATCGGACGGCTTATTCGTTCGGCAATGTCGGCATGACGCCTTAGATAATCCTCCAAACTGCGTGCCACAATCTCCCCTTGCGCCATCACCTCTATGCCCGTTCCCGCCACAAACGCCTCAATCTTCGGCAGCAGCAGCGGGTAATGCGTGCACCCCAAGATGATTGTGTCAATCTTCGGGTCTTTGGCAAGCAGTTGCGTGATATATTTTTCCACAAAGTAATCCGCCCCTTGGTACTTGTGTTCCCCAGCCTCAATCAGTGGCACCCACATCGGGCAAGCCTGTTGCGTGACGACGATGTCGGGGGTTTGGTGATACAATTCCATCACATAACTCTCCGATGACACTGTCCCCGGCGTAGCCAGGATGCCGATATGCCCTGTCCTTGTGCGTAGCGGAGCCACCTCAGCCGTGGGACGTATCACGCCCAGCACGCGCAATCGTTCGGGGTCTATATCACGCTGTTGTATCGAGCGCAAAGCCTTTGCGCTGGCGGTATTGCACGCCAGAATAATCAGACTGCACCCCTGCCCCTCCAGATAACGCACTGCCTGCAGCGTGTATTCGTATATCACCTCAAACGACCGCGTTCCGTACGGGGCACGTGCATTATCGCCGAGGTACAGATAATCGTACATCGGCAGCACCTTGCGTATCTCTCGCAAGATGGTCAGGCCACCGTAACCGCTGTCAAAAACGCCTATCATACACGCTTTTAGTTTTCTTTTGCGACTACAAAAGTACAAAAAAAACTTCGGATATGCAAGTTTTTTCGCCCAAAAGGATTCATCATGGATTTGCATAAGTGCGGAAAAAGGTGTACCTTTGCGCACTATACTGCAAAATATGACGCTGACGCAGCCGCTACATACCGACCTCATCACCCTCATCATGTTCGGGGTGCACGTGCTGATACAGGCGGTTGCGGCGTGTATCATGTTTGCCAAACACCGCCAGCAGAACGACCGCTCGCGACTTTTCATTGCACTTTTTTTTGCCGCTTCCGCCATCGCCTCTGTCGGCGAGATTGTCATTGCCCTATGGGCTCCGCAATACTCAGGCGGGTTCTTGTTGTTGGATCCGACGATTATCCTTTGCGGGTTCGCCATTTTCTTCCTGCTTCTGCTCTACCCGGTGGAAGTCCTGCGACCTAAATGGCTGAACATCAAACGGATAGTTACCATGCTCCTGCCGTGGCTGATACTATCTGCCTCGCTGATTATCGGCGAGCATTTCGCCATACGCCCGTTGCATTCTCTCAGTGATGTCGCCGCTTATATCCACGAACCCAACGTATGGTTGCGGATTCTGCTCACTTTTATCTACATCCCCTATGGCGTGTGGTTGTTGGTCATGCAGCACAACTGGCGCAATAGCAGTGCCCCCCTTCCGTGGATACACGCCGTTGTTGTCATAACGATGTGTATGACAATCACTTACTTCGGCAGCCGCGGACTACGGCTCTTTTGGGCGAATGTGGCACACGAAGCGCTCTATACAGCCGTCACCATACTGATTCTGTACATCGAGTTGGCTATCCGTCTGCGGGTCCCGGACGATAAAATCGATAGCACCTACACACCCCCTGTGGTTGAACCCGAAAGCCCCATACAGGAGACCACCGCCCCCCTCCCGTCTCAAGAGGTGCCCGATGTTATCCAGGAAGTGGCAAAGCGGCTCACCGAAGCCATGCAAAACCCGGATGTTTGGCAGAACCCTGACCTCACACAGGCAGACTTGATACGCCTTGTCGGCACCAATCGGCGGTATTGCCAGTTAGCCATCAAGTATTTAGGCTACGACAGTTACCCCGACATGATTAACCGCCGCCGGGTCGCCTATATTCAGGAACAACTGCATTCCGCTCCCCATCAGAATCTGCAGAACTTGTTCTACGATGCGGGCTACCGCTCACGCACCAGTGCCTGGCGCAATTTCTCTGCCATCACAGGCTGCTCCCCCACGGATTTCACACAAGGGCAATCGGACACTGGCGAAAGCCTATAAATCATCTTATTCCTTTTTTGAAACACCCATTTTGCGATATTGAAACATCAATATCCCCCTTTTGCCGTACCTTTGCAGTGATTTTTCAAGGCACGGGGGCACCCCCGCTTTGGAGGCAAAATATGGTTGAGAATTTAAAAGTCAAACTTATAGAATTATGAAGAAAAGTTTTTTCTTAGTTGCCGTTATGGCAATGCTGTCTATGGCAAGCGCCGTAGCGCAACCCCGAGCAATCGGTGCTAACATCGGTTATGGTATTTCAGTGTCGTACCAGCACAATCTGAGCGCCAGCAACATGATTGATTTGGCAGTCGAGATTCCTGCTTTCGCAGGTATTGGTGCTACATGTACCTACGATTGGATTAACCCCTTCAACACCTCCATCCCATGGGACTATAAAGGTGAGTGGAATTGGGCAATGGGTGTCGGTGGTGGTGCCGGTTACTATTGGCCTCGCGCAGGTTATGCAGGTGTTGTTGGTCACATTGGCGTGGCTTATGACTTCTGGTTCCCGTTGGAACTCTCGTTCGATTGGCGTCCGAACATTGGTCTGGGCTTTGGTGACCTTGGTGACTATGGCAATGTGTGGTTCAACGCATGGGGATTGTATAGCGGCATAACTTTGGGCGTACGCTACAAATTCTAATCTCAACCACGACATATCAAGCGCCGCCCTTACGTGTGTGCAAAACATAACGGGCAACGGCGCAAACAGAATAACATAAAAGGGAAACACTATGATTGGAGACCTGCCAAAGTTGTGAGGTGGCGGTCTCCTCTTTTTTATGCCCTTTACCCGGAACATTGTTTGAACTTTACTGCCAAACCACCTCTGCCACTACCAAATAATGAATACTTGCTTGTACAATCTCGAAAAAAGCAGTACCTTTGTGGGCGCTTTGGGTATGGAATCGGGTGCAAGTCCCGAGCAGTCCCGCTGCTGTAAGTTTCTTTTTGGCGTAGCCGCACCATAAGCATCGCCATTTCTGTTGCAAAATGTCACTGCAGGATATCAACTTCTGCGGGAAGGCGCAACAGAAGAAACAAGTCAGAATACGTGCCAAAGCATATGTCAGACAGGCTTTCGAGGTAAAAGCACCGGACAGGACTTCCTTTCTACTTTTCCATGACAGGAATCGTGACAGGTTTGTTTGCTCCTTTATTGAGGATGCAGAGTTTATCAGTCTTTGCCATAAAGCCGTTTGACAGCGTTGTCGAACGGCTTTTTTTATGAAGAGATAACAAAAATATGACATATAAGATACCCAAATACAGCATTCTGTTCCTACTGCTCATCTTTGTAGGCAGCATCCAGGCGCAGCAAATCTCTGAGGCTGAGGCGGATAGCATCGCGCGGCAGTTCGACCTCGATGAGGTTACGGTGTCCGCGCGCTACAAGGAGAAGGACATCATCAAGCCGCAACGGCTGGAGGGCAAGGAGTTGGAGAAACTCAACAGCCTCTCGGTGGCGGACGCGATACGTTTTTTCTCGGGCGTGCAGATTAAGGACTACGGCGGTGTGGGTGGTATCAAGACCGTCAATATCCGCAGTATGGGTACCAACCACATGGGCGTGTATTACAATGGTATTCAACTGGGTAACGCACAGAACGGGCAAGTGGACTTGGGCAAGTTTTCGCTCGAGAATATCGACGAGATTTCGCTCTACAACGGGCAGAAAAGCGACATCTTCCAGAGCGCGCGAGAGTTCGGCAGCGCAGGCAGTATCTATCTCAATTCACGCCGTCCGAAGTTCGAAGACGGCAAGAACCTGCACGTCCGTGCGGGCATGAAAGCGGGCTCCTTTGCATTGGTGAATCCGTCGCTGCTTTTTGATGCGAAACTGACTGACAAACTGAGCCTTAGCATGAACGCCGAAGTGGTGCACTCCAACGGCAAATACAAGTTCCGTTACCGCCGTGTGACGCCCTCGGGCGAGTTGGCATACGACACCACCGCCATCCGTCAGAACGGTGATGTGAATGCCGTGCGGGTGGAATCGGGGCTGAACTACTACTATTCCACGACGGGATTCTGGAAAGTGCACGCCTACTACTACAACTCCGAGCGCGGTGTACCGGGTGCGATTGTGAACAACGTATGGCGGCGCGGCGAGCGGTTGTGGGACAGAAACACGTTTGTACAGTCGTCGTGGCAGGACGAGTTCTTCAACCGCTGGTCGGTGAAGGTGAACGCGAAGTACGCCTTCGACTACACGCGCTACGTGAACAACGACGACAAACTCATTCACGTGGACAATATCTACAAGCAACAGGAGGCATACCTCTCGTGGGCGAACAAGGTGGCAATCTTCAACTGGTGGGATATGTCGCTGTCGTACGACCTGCAATGGAACGGTCTGTCGGAGTATATGGACGTGTCGCGCTTCACCCACTGGCTGGCGGCGGCGACGGCGATAAACGTGTACGATTACCTGCGTGTGCAGGCGAGCGTCCTGGGGACGTTTGTAAACGAAGAAGCTCGTGAGCGCGACGAGGCACCCAACAAATACAAGGTTACACCGGGTGTATTCCTGTCGTACAAGCCGTTCAAACGCATCGACCTGAAACTCAATGCTTTCTACAAGCAGGCGTACCGTTATCCGACCTTCAACGACCTCTACTACACCGATATGGGCAACGCCTACCTGAAGCCCGAACTGGCGGTGCAGCACAACGTGGGTATCACCTACGACTACTTGAAACCGAAGCACATATTCCACCACTTCAACGTGTCCGTGGACGCTTACTACAACCGCGTCAAGGACAAGATTATCGCCTACCCGAAGGGGCAGCAGTTCCGCTGGACGATGCTCAACCTCGGTTTGGTGAAGATACACGGTGTGGACGCGAATATGCAGATGACGCTGCAGTTCCCCCGCGACTGGGCATTGACCGCCAAAGTGCAATACACCTACCAGAAAGCCATTGACGTAACTGACCCCGCCGACACCTACTACGGCGACCAGATACCGTATATCCCCTGGCACAGCGGGTCGGCAATCGGTATGCTGACATGGCGCAACTATTCGCTCAACTACTCCTTTATCTATGTAGGCGAGCGGTACAACCAGCAGGAGAACATCATCTACAACCACACGCAGCCGTGGTACACGCACGATATGTCGCTGTCTGGTGCATGGCGGATACGGAAAATCCTGCTCAAAGCGACCTTCGAGATAAACAACCTGCTGTCGCAAGACTATGATGTGATACTCAACTACCCGATGCCCAAACGCAACTACCGGGGGAGTATCGTGATAGAGTACTAAAGACGTGAGACAAATAGTACGCAACATATTGATTCTCTTCCTAATACTAACAGGGACAGTAGCCTGCCGCCACGACGAAATCGTGGTGCCCTCCGAGTACGAACTGCTGCCCAATATGGAGCCCCGCGACATCAGTACCTTTGCCGATGACGAGCCCATTGGTATGTATCTGCTCAACGAGGGCAATATGGGCAGCAACAAAGCCAGTATCGACTACCTCGACCTTGTGAACGGCTACTATGTTCGCAACATCTACTCCGAGCGCAACCCGAATGTAATCAAAGAGTTAGGCGACGTAGGCAACGACATACAGATATACGGCAGCAAACTCTATGCTGTCATCAACTGCAGCCACAAAGTGGAGGTAATGGACGCCAAAACCTGCAAACGCATAGGGCAGATTGATATTCCCAATTGTCGGTATATCCGTTTCAACCGCGGCAAAGCGTATGTGTCATCGTACGTAGGACCTGTCAACATCGACCCCGACGCGCAACTCGGTGCCGTCTTCGAGATTGACACCGCCACGCTACGCATAACCAACAAGGTTACGGTGGGCTATCAGCCTGACGAACTGGAGATTATGGGCGAGTACATCTACGTGGCGAACTCGGGCGGATACCGCGTGCCAAACTACGACTACACGGTCTCCGTCGTGGAGATGTACGGTATGAAACAAGTAGAGAAGATACCCGTCGGCATCAACCTCCACCGCATACGCCGCGACCAATACGACCAACTGTGGGTATCTTCGCGCGGCGACTATGAGACCATACCTTCGCGACTCTTCGTGCTGAAGAAGAAAGAGCAGTTCACAGCCGATATGATAGTGGGGGACACACTCAACATTCCCTGCTCAGAGATGACTATCCTCGGCGACTCGCTCTATTTCTACAGCGTGGCATGGAACAACCAGACAGAGGAGAACGCCGTCTCATACGGCATCATCAACGTGCAGACGCACGAACTGCTGACCAACCATTTCATCACCGACGGCACGGAGGTAAACATCAAAATCCCGTATGGCATCGCCGTCAACCCCTACAACCGCGACATCTTCGTCACCGACGCCAAGAACTACGTCTCCAGCGGTGTACTGCACTGCTACGACACCCACGGTAAGAAGAAATGGAGCGTCCGCACAGGCGACATACCCGCACACATGGTGTTTGTATATAAATAGTACCCAATGAAACGACCATACATCTACATATTTCTGTTGCTCGCGTTAGCCGCCTGCCAACCCGAAATCCCCATGGTGAACCTCGGTATTGACGAGGTCTATACCATCGAGCGTATGCGCCCCCTGATACTCCACCCTGAGTTCACCGGAGACCGCTACGAATGGACTATGCCCGCCTTGGACGGCACCGACTCACTCGTCAGCACCGAGCGCGACTTTGTCTTCTGCCAAGCCGATACGGGCGACTACTCGCTGCGCCTCAACATCATCGACAAGAACAACCCCGTGGAGCAGCAGATACGCATCGTGGTATGGGAGGAGCAGGTGGCATACAGCCGCTACATATCCACCGTCTATGAGTACTGTCCCGCACCCGGGCAGTTCGTCAACGAGATGCCCAAGTACGAAGAAGGCAACACCGCTGCCGATATGGCGAAAAAGGCGCAGGAGTGCATATCCGGCAAGAACGATGTCATGATTTCCCTCGGCGGCTTTGGCGGATACGTCACCTTCGGTTTCGACCATAGTGTGGTGAATATCCGCGGGCAGCGCGACTTCAAGATACTTGGCAACGCTTTCTATGCCGATGCCAACCCACACCCCGAGAAGGGCAAGGGCGGCAGTTGCGAACCCGGTATCGTCATGGTCTCGCTCGACCGCAACCAGAACGGGCTGCCCGATGACGAGTGGTACGAACTGGCAGGCAGTGCCTACCGCCATCCCCACACGCGCCACCACTACCAAATCACCTACTATCGCCCGGATTCCGACCACATCGCCACACCCAAGAAAGGCTCTCCCATCACCGACACCACCTATGTCTTTTGGCGCGACAACTACGGCAACGACGGCTACGTCATGAAGAACGCCTACCACAAGCAGGACTACTTCCCCCGTTGGCTCGCCGACAGCATCACATTCACGGGCACCAGCCTCCCGCCAAACGCCGTGGACGAGTCGGGGCGCGGCAATTACTACGTGCTCTATGCTTTCGACTGGGGCTATGTGGACAACCACCCCAACGACTCCACCGACCTCATTTCTTTCGACATTGACTGGGCGGTCGATGCCAACGGCACACCGGTTTACCTGCCCTGTATCGATTTCGTGCGCGTCTATACCGCCGAGAATCAATACTGCGGATGGATAGGCGAGACCTCCACCGAACTGTCGCGCGCCGAAGACCTGCACATCGAAGAAAAGATATGGTAGTTCCATTCCGCCACATCACCCCTGCACCACCAATGTAAACAACAATACCAACATAATCTACGCAAACAATGCGAAGTATAATGAAAAAGTTCTTCCTCCTCGCAGCCCTTTGCTGCATCACCATGGCGCAAGCCGAAACCACCTACAACTCGGGCGTCTTCATCCTCAATGAAGACTGGTACGGGCACAACAACTCCACCCTCAACCACCTCTCTATATCGGGGCAGTTCTCCTACCGCATAGTGCAAGAGGCGAATCAGGATACGCATCTCTCGCTCGGCTGCACGGCGCAGTTCGCCACCATCTACGGTGATCGTTTCTATATCATCTCCAAACAATCCCAGGACCCCGGTGACAACAGCCAATGGCGTGGCGGGCGCGTAGTAGTGGCCGATGCCAAGACCATGAAAATCATCTACTCCATCCCCACCATCTTCGAGATTAACGGTAAGTCTGCCGCCGACGGGCGTGCCTTTGTGGGCGTGGACGAGACCAAAGGGTATGTCGGCACCAGCAACGGTATCTTCCTCCTCGACCTCGTCACGGGCAAGATAGGAAAGCGCATCGCCGGTACCGAGAACCCGCTCGTCACTGGCGACGAGAAGAACGATGACGGGCAAGGTCCACTCTACAACAACCAAATCGGCATCATGTTGCGCGCCTACGACTATGTCTTCGCCATCCAGCAGGACAAGGGTATCCACATCATCAACCCCGAGACCGATGAAATCATCACTACCATCCCCGGCTCTTTCTCCACCATGACCCAGTCTAAGGACGGGCGTATCTGGGCTGCCCGCAACACCAATCCCGACGCGCAGACCTATCCCTATGGCTTCAGCGGTGAGGAATGGAAAGGCAACGAACTGCTTTGCATCGACCCCGTCACTCTCGTGCGAACCACCTACGACATCGCCCAGATATCAGGCAACCAAGACCTCATCGTCAATCAGACATGGTACGCATGGACGGCAGGCTCACTCTGTGCCTCCACCTCCGAGAATGCACTCTATTTCAGTTTTTCGGACGATGTCTGGGATTGGTACAACAGCCGCACGCACATCTACAAATACGACCTCGATAACAACCATATCTCTGAAATCTTCAACACCACCACCCTCGGCGACTACTACATCTACAACAGCGGCATTCTGCGCGTCTCACCCCACGGCGGCAACATCTACGTCGGCTGTTTCCGCAACAACATCTCCGTCAATGACTGGGTTTTCGTCCAATTCACCCCGCAGGGACAGCGTGTGGGCACCTACACCCCCATACGAAACTACTGGTACCCTGCGCTTTTCATTTTCCCCGATGTGTTCAAGCCGAAAGTAACCAACTTTACGCCCGCCACCGTCAATGGCGGTCAGACCATCGCGCTGCCGCTCAAAGGCATGGCTACCGACAAGGACAATACGGAGGTCGCTATCACCAAGCGTGTCCTCTCCGTCTCCGACCCCTCCGCACTCTCTGCCGTTGTCCGCCGCGACACGTTGTTTGTTACAGCACTCGCCAATACCGAGCGGTCGGCTTCCGTCACCGTGCGCTTCAACTCCAACGGTCAGACGATGGACAAGACGCTCTCTGTCAATATCCGCTACACCCCTACAGTCCTCACGGAACCCTACGCAACCGTTTCCTTGCACACCGAGGGCAACCAACTCTTCATCTCGGGCATCACGCAACCCACTGCGGTCACAATCTTCGACATGGCTGGGCGTACTATCCACACCCAAACCACCACATCCGACCTTGTCATCACGCTCCAGCAAGGCGTGTATATCGTACGCATTGGCGACCAGACCAAACGCATCATTATCCAATAGATGCTGCCATATGACCCTATCCATATGGCTATGTATCAACTACAAATTTCTACGATACACGTCCTACACTAAAATGCAAAGATACAACAAAAAACGACTCTTTGTTGTCCGTGGCAGACAAAGTTTCATTTTGATGTTGGTTTTACATAAGCAGTAGGTGGGGGTTGGATTATTGTTTGTTGCTTGACGGTGCAAAGGTAATACATGTGTGCGCCAAAACGCGGCGCACATAGAAAACAAGATGCATTTTCTTTGTAAAAATGATTGTCATAGTATTTCATCCAATTGTCATATAACCGTTACCGATTGTGACAGTGTGATGGAACGTGAGTATGATTTTAGTCGTTTTACTTTGCGTCAGTTGTTATTTTGTCATAGGTGATTCTCTCTGCAACTTGCGTTGTGCGCAACAGGTGATGATTGGCTGAAAGAATATGAGCAAGAAGAACACGATAGGAATGCCATGCATCAGCCAATTACATATCCAATCAGCATTGTAGTGCACCTCGCGAAATATCAAAATAAAACCATGTTGTCTCGTGAACAGTCCTATTGCATAGCCAATTATCGCAGTTATCTGCTTAACGGTCACCAACGATGTCAGTACCACTACCGTCCAACAAATACCTTTTTGCCAGCGTGGCTTATAAGAATAATTGTCGGATGATATATGCACATAGATATACCACAACAAAGAGGAAGAAACCGCGTAGAACAAGACACGCGCCCACATTGGCATAAAGATACACTTGCGAGGGAACAAGCAATAGTCCACTGAAAGGAATGACATTACCAAGAAAAACAACGCCATTATCAACAATGCATATCTGGATTTCCTGCTAAATACAGGGAAATGCTCTCCGTCCCGTACGACGCCAAGGGCAAATATAGTCCACGATACCATAAGTATGCAGGAGAAGAAAATATACCAAGCATTGCAACACCACGGGTGTTCCGCATAGTTGAACCACGCGGCATTGTCGCCAAACAACATTTGGCATACCGGCACAAAGATAGTATAAACGGTTGTTCCGATGGCAGCGATGAGGGCTGCACGTTTGAGGGTGAGTGGTGATGTTGATTTTGTCATAAGCAGTAGGGGTTGTTAGATTAGATTATTGTTTTGTTGCTTGGCGGAACAAAGGTTGATACATTGTGCTCTGCGGGTAATGAGGGGTTGAAGAACCACAAGCAGGAAGAATACAATAGAAACACATAGTATTAACCCATTGCACAGCCAGTCAAGCCTACCAAGTATATTACGGAACATGGACTCGTGCGCTATTTCGGGGAATTGCGTGCATTTCCACACATACCATATAACGGACGGAATCTGCTTTACCAATACCGATAATGCCAATAGTATGGTTGTTCTGCAAATGCTTTTTAGCCAACGAGAACGGTTTGGCTGTATATCCTCCGTTGTATGGATATAGATGTACCACAACACCGCATCTGTCTCCAACAGGAACAGCAGATACAACCAAGGAACAGCGTCCATTATACGTTTGTTATCAGATAGTGCAAAACACAATATAATGCTGCAAGAGACTATGGCAATGCCCAATAACACATACCAAATCCCTTTGCCCAATATCGGGAAATGCTTGCCGTCACATAGCACGCCAAGGGCAAACACTACACAAGAAACGATGAGAACCGACGAAAAGAAGATGTGCCATATATCGTTGCATAACATGTGGTCCTCAAAATAGAGCCACCATCTGTCGCCGACAATCATCCGACAGACAGGTTCAAAGAGGGTGTAAACGGTTATTCCGATAGCAGCAATGATGGCTGCATGTTTGAGAGTGAGTGGTGATGTTGATTTAATCATAAGCAGTAGGGTTTGTTGATTAGATTATTGTTTGATGGTGCAAAGGTAATACATGTGTGCGCCAAAACGCGGCGCATATGGAAAATAAAATACATTTTCTTTGTAATGGCGTGATTAGCAGCAAAAAACAATGACTACTCCATTCACAATGAAGCAGCCACTGATTATATATATTACTCGCTATTGTTTATTGTGCTTTGTGGATAACCATATCTTCTGTAAAAGCAGCATCCACATTGGTGGGAGGAAGTATGAGTTGTTGAAAAACCGTATTTTCCGTTTTGCAGAAAAGGACACCCCGTGCCGTACCCAATGTATGAACTGCCATGTGAGCCAAGAAACCACGAGGTATAGTGATAGTGTTGTCTTGAATCAAACCATTCCAACTATCCTCATCAATAGCAAATGTACATACCAACACCAAGGTAAGCAGCATCTTTTCTTCTGCAAGATAATTAATCTTCAACCGCATACCAATAGCATGCGATTTAGCATCCACACTTACGGCAAAGGTGGTCTCGACACCGATATTCCCGTCTTTGGGAAGAGTTTCCGACAAGATAGCGAACTGCTCTACCTTGATTTGAGTCATTCTAAAACTAATCATATCACGCTGCTGTTGTAAGTTTGGGATTATCCATAGAATATGTAACAGAAAAAGACTCTGTCCTCACGCGTGAACAGACAATATCATCCTGTATTCTTTTGGATAGAGGGGTGAAATCAATCTCCGGAACATACCCCAATCGGATGGCAGTATCCACTAATTTGGAGAGACTATAGTTATAGTCGCCTGCCAAAATCTGGGTTATATACCCTTTGGTCACACCTAAATAGTCCGCCAATTGCGTTCGATTCATATCATGCTCTTTCATAAAAGAAACTGCACAACGGAAAACCTCAATTTGAATTTTTGTAATCCAGTATTCAGGACTACTAAGTATCTCTTCGCGTGTCATAGTAATTCGTTTATTTTATTGTCAATTATTATATTATTATATCCTGTGGAAGGCTCTTGATATATTGATTCAATCGCTTAATATCACTTGGCTGTTTAGTTTTGAATCCTCCAAGAATAATGAATACATCTGGCTCTTGTATAATGGCATATACTCTCAATGCATCTTTTTTGAACTCGTACACATCTTGCCTACAGACACCCTTGATATGCCCGAATTTAGTAGCAGGTAAAAGTTTGTGCGGCGAATAATTATCCATCATAGTAATGATTGAATTAAATTTCTTCTTATCTTGTGGAGCACTCCTGTTGATAGTCTCCACAAACTCGCTGAACAAACAATACCCATCGAAAGATAACTGATAAAATTTGCAGCCACAAGTGTTATGCACAATATCAAGTTCTTCAACGGAGTACATATTGTTCTTGTTTAGTTATAACTAAATCACGTGCAAAAGTACTGCTTATATTTCGATTACACAAGACTCTCATGAATTTTGTGTTTATTTTTTACCTTGATTATGAAGAATGCAACAGATAACAACCATTCGCTATAACGCTATATAAGACCGCGGCGGCGGAGTTCGAAGTAGCAGTCTTTGGTGGCGGTGATGTCGGAGAGGGCATCGTGGGCACCCGAGAACGCGTGACCGAAGAGTTTGGTCTAAAGTTCGGTCAAAGAGGGGAACTTGTAGCCTGAATAGTAGCGGCTGGTGCTGGGTAAGGCGCAGAAATTCGTGCTACACCATATCACAATATTCTTTGTAATAATCTTTTATTGTATTTTCTTGATATGAGTATTGGATTATGTTGTTCATTAATGCTAATGTTTTTGACAAATCTCTAGGCAACCATTGGAGATGATCTTTATAACAGTCTCCTGCACGATACCCTCCACCTGTCATCCTATAACAACTGTCACACCGAAGGCTTGTGGTTACATATTCCAACGGCTTTTGCCAATATGTTTCATCGAAAGCATCTGCATCTTTGTTACAATGCATGAGTTCTTCACCAGAAATATTAGTATTCGGAACAAGATATAACGAAAATGATTGATTCTTTAATGTTCTTTGTATTTGATTCAAGAAAGATGTCTCTTCTGTTTCTTCTGATATAGTTGCCACTATTGAAAACTGATGTTCGCGACAAGTATATCCCATATAATGAACACGTTCATCATCTTCTTTGCAATTAACTTTATGTTTTGAAAATTGCAAAGTGGAAAATTTACAAATCAAATTGCTATCATTTCTATAGAACTCAACAAAAAAGGCAATATGGATTGTTATATCTTCCCAGTATTGTAAGAATGTATTCTTATCTACATAATTCCACATTGGGTCCTTGAATAGTATTTCCAAATACGTCTTTAGCACATTATAAATGACAGATGCGATGATCTCTTTGGCAGATAAGTCTGTGAAATGTTCTGTAACAATATTTGGCGGCAAAGGTTGGTTATGACTGCCCCCACGAAAGATAAATGGTCTTGCATTTTCCCATTCAGCCTGCTTTATGGACCAGCACCTAAAATACGACTCTAATTTTTCGTCTCTACCTAAATCTGTAAGCCGAATAACAATTGTGTTTTTACCATAATATAGCCCAGGTTCTTCTGTTATGGACAGAAAAATATACTCAACACAATTATAGTCTTGCCACATATTAATGTTAAAACAGTATATCTCTCTATTTTCTGCTTGAATATGGTAGAACTTATGCCATCCTGCTTCCTCTAATATCGCGAGTCTTTCTTCCCTTGATATACTTGCTTGCATTTTCGCGTAAAGAGAATTGGCTTTTTGAGTGTATGCACCACAATTAAATACTCTATCAAAATCATCTTTACGCGTAATGATTTTATGTCGATTTGCTATCATATTGTTGTATGTTTATAGTGTAATACTATCCCACTATATTTTGGGGAAGCACAAATAATGTTGAGAAACATTCTCCTGCATATACAGAGACAGGGACTAAGCGTTCATATTCTGCAATAGTATACCCATTGACATAAAAATGGTCGTCAATTTCTGACTGATCTGTCCATATACACAATTTTTGATGACACGAATCAAAAATACCAATCTCAACCCCATTGGGTCCAAGAACATGACAATGCCATGCATCATATTGTTCGTATCTCCACTTGCACTTAATAAATTCTTCTATTTGTTCTATTGTCGGAAATGGGAGTCCTCTTTTTTGAGCCATCGTAAAGGAGAGACTCTCATTCCTAATTATCCATTTAGTCTTAGATGGCAACCCAAAATCAACCACACGTCCTGCATCTAAATTGTGGATTCGGAGGAAATCTTCAAGATGTACTTGTTTGCAGCCTTCCATATACGCTTGAAACAACGATTCCCTCATTTGCGGGATCACAACTTCATCTATATACTTTGCAAAATTTTGTTTCTCCATAGCGATATATACTATAACTCGGCTGCAAAATTACATAAAATATACGGATTACACAACAATACTATGCAAAACAAATGATATTACATATCTGTTATTTTGTCAAACAAACTATAATTCGGTAGGAAAAGCGCCTGCCATAAAGAAGGTTAGTTTGTGACGTATTCGAATAACGACCGACAAATTGGCAGAAAGAAGGTGCCATATTCCAATTGGCACACTTTTTGTGACTTTTTCTGCAGATTATTTTTGGATATTCTCGATCATTGACATCGTTGAACCATTTTTGCCTATCGCTTTTCAAAAGGTACTTTATGCTTTGGGCGTTATAAAAGCGTTCTATAGTATAGTGATTAACTTAAAAAATAAAGTAATTATGAAGAAAGTTCTTAGAAATATGTCGAAAGGAATAACAAAGATGTTTAAGCGTATCAAAGCGTTGGGGGGTATGGAAGACGAAGCAGAAATGTGTAGTTCAACGTTTTGAGGTTATCATCCCCTTCCACCAGAAAATGATGATTGATTCCAATATATTTTCTCCGCAAGAATGCTCTTGCGGAGTTTTTTGTTTGTTGAAAAGTGTGTCTTACATCGCACTTTAGCATATTCATTACCTCTTTCATAATATTACTGGTGCGTTAAGTTTCGTACGTTAAATTAAAGTTTATCATCAGTTGTTCTTTGACATTTTTATTTGAATCTTGTTCAGTATTCTCCTCATTGGTTTTGCATAGGAGTTCGGACAAATCGGTCTTCTCAGAAATGTTCAGTAATGTAACAATCTCTGTAATACTATAGCCGCTCTGTTTCTCGTGTCTAATCAAAGCCAGTACCGTATAACATCGACTATTTGTGAGAAAATGTACCGACCTTGATTCATTACTTTGTGGATTTTTCCGCAAAATTACAAATGAATGATTTCAAATAAAAAAATCAAAGGACGCTTGTAAATATATAAATATCAATCAATTATAATGCAGTGCAATCAAGTTAACGCACCAGTATTACTTTCATAATACAAATTTTCCATCCATTCATTTAAGCATTAAGTTTACTGAAGTGCTAAACTACAATCCACAAAATCTGTTGTCTTGCTACGGCAATAGTTCGTAGTTGGTGCTTCGTCCGCCTTCGTCGGTCTTGCGGAGTACGCCTTTGGCTATCAAATCCTGAATGTCGCGCAAAGCGGTGTCCTGCGAGCAACGGTTGATTTTTGCCCACTTCTGCGTATTGAGTTTGCCCGTGAAGCCGTCCCAAAGCATATTCAGCACTTTGCGTTGCCGCTCGCTGAACGGTGTACCCTCAAGGCGTTGCCAAAAGGCGGCTTTCTCCAATGTGCGGTCGGTGGTACGGAGAGCTTCTTCCAATGATGCGTTAAGGGATGTAAGGAACCAGCGTATCCATTCGGTCACGTTGCTGTCGCCATGCTGCGTGTGCTCCAACACCTCATAGTACTCTTTGCGGCGGCGGAAAATCTCGGCGGACAGGCTGTAGTAGCGTTGCGCCGACCGGTCTGCCCGCGCAAGCATCATCTCTGTGATGGTGCGTGTGATGCGCCCGTTGCCATCGTCAAACGGGTGAATGGTGACGAACCCCAAATGTGCCAATGCCGCACGGATGAGCGCATCGGTGCCGTCGTCCGTGTTCAGCCATTGCAGAAACGCCTCCATCATCTGCGGCACATCGCTGCTCGGTGGTGCCTGGTAGTGCACCGTCTGATGCCCCATAGGTCCCGATACCACCTGCATGGGTTCGTCACCCACGCGCCAAGAGCCGATGGTGAGTTTATAGCCGTTGCTATAGCCCGTAGGGAACAGGGCAGCATGCCAGCCAAAGAGTTGCTCGGCTGTGAGCGGCTGTTGGTAGTTCTGCGTCGCCTGTAGCATCACATGGACTATCCCCTCCGTGTAGTGGTCGGGCGTGTGGTCGATATCCAAATCCACTCCCAACTGGTGGGCGATGGACGAGCGGACACTGTCGCGATTGAGGTCAACCCCCTCTATGCGCGACGAAGTGATAATCTCCTCCGTCAGGGAATCCATCTGTCTCTGTACGCCTTCCATACCCAGCATGCTCATCCGCCCCAGCAGTTGTCCCTGCCGGTAGCGCACCTCGCCCAACAAGCCCATGAGGCTGTTGCCGTCCCATGAAAACGCCGTCCAATTATCGTGCTGCCAAAGATAGATTGCTCTCATTGTCGTAGTCCGTGAAATCTGCGGCAAAGGTACAAAGGATTTGACAGATATGCAACTTTTGCGGTGAAAAAACGCCATATTCTGCGCAAATATGCGGCGAATAAACAACAATTCTACGCTAAAAAACATTGATATGGAGAGTGTATAAGGTGTTCCACTCAGCCCACAGGGCTTCGTATCGCTCCGACGCTCAATGCATAGAGCGCATCCGTCAGTCGCTTCACCCTTGCTTATCCCTTGCTGAAAGTAGGCGGGACGATTGGGCGGGTTATTCCTCATTTACACGGAGTTGGAGCGACGGGGACATCATAGGCTGCGAGGAGTTGGCGGGCATCGGAGATAATGCGGTCGCGGAGCCATTGCGGTTGCAGGACTTGGAGGTCGGCTCCCTCGGAGCGGAGTTGCTGGATAAAATCGAAAGTGGGAGCGACAAAGAACGAGAAGAGCGAATAGTCGGTGCGGCGTTCGGTCTCCTTCTGCGAGTGGTGCAAGGGCAAGGAACGCAGATAGTTAGCCAACATAGGCGTGGTGCGGATGAGGACGGTCTCGGGTTCGGCGTTGCGAAAGATGCCGTAGTAGTCGCGGAAATAGCGTTTGGCACTGAAAGAGCGGGGAATGGTGTAGCGGTCGGTGGTGGGCGTGAGGGCGAGAATGCGGTCGAGGGAATAGTTGCGCAGTTCGGTGTGGATATCGCTTTGCCCCGTGACGTACCAGCGTTGGCGAAAGACACGTAGACAATAAGGTGCAAGGCGGAATGTGTGCGGCTCGGAACGGTTGTAGCCTTGATAGGTGATTTCGAGGGTAGTACGGGCTGTGATGGCGTTGATGATGGGCACAAGGAACCGTTGCCCCGAAGGGATGTCCTCGAAGATGATATGCGAGCGGATGCTCTGCCCCTGCGAGACAACCTCCTGCACGGCAAAAGAGTTGAGTATCCAATGCCGCAGGTCGTTGCGGTGGAGTTCGTCGGCGTTAGTGATATAGTAGTAGGATTGCCCGCCACGCTTTCGGCAACCGATGTCGATGTTGTAGAGTTCCTCTATCTCCGTGCGGTGGCGTTGGAATGTGCGGCGCGGGTACTCGCACTCGCCCGAGTCGTTGAGGGCTGCATTCGCCCAACGCGCAGAGATGTCGCGCAGAGTGATTTGTCCCGCAGAATAGATGGTGTTGATGAGCCAGATGTAACGGCGAAAAGTGTAAGCAATCATGGTTGGCTGTGTTGGTTAATGCTGCAAAGGTAGGAATTTATTTGCACATATGCAAATCGGCAATAAAAACATTAATTGCCACAAATTGACCATTAATTTACGTAGAAGGATTAAGGCTATATTCGTGGTGTAACCTTTCAGAAAGCGGGCAATGCTATTGCCCTGCTAAGAAACAATATAGCAACCAATAAAAAGCACTACAACAATATGCGGGAAAAATCTCCACTAATAACCATTACAAACAGAAGATAGAGCACCCCGTTGCGCTCACGAACAATAGTTTACCCAGAGAAGACTATCCGCGGACGAGAGAGCACCCCGCTACGTCCACGGACTTGCAGGGACCCCGCTGGGCGTCCGCGTCCCCGGCACGCAACAAAAAGAGACTGCCCATCTGTCAGGCAGCCTCTTTTCGGGGTATAATGACTAATGCGTTACACAACGATGTGTGAGACAACAATGTGTGAAGACGCGGTTAGTCTTTGAACTTCGCGCAGATGAACTCGCGGTTGAGGCGGGCAATGTTTGCCAGCGAAACCGATTTCACAAGCGACGACTTCACCTGCACCATCCTGCCCACAGCCATATCGGCTTTCGCAGAAGGGGAACACCATTTCTTCGTAACCGTGGATATCAACGACAAGGCAGCCACCGACGATGCTATCGACATCAGTATCAAGAGTGTCACGTTCTCCAATCAGACCTCGTATGCGGACTTCACCAATCCCGCTTCTACGGTAAAGGTGCTCAACACTATCGCTTCCGTTTGCGATGAGCACACCTACACCATACTCGGCAAATGGCAGTTCACACACACTGCGGCGAAAGCCTCTGACTTCCCAACGGTAGCAGGCGGCTATACTATGGAAATATGCGACCAAGTATCCACCTTTATGCCTGCCACATCGGGCAAGAAGTTGAAGATGGAGTTCTCCTTGTTTGACATCTTCTATGACAATGACATATACGGCTATGACCACAACAAAGCGCAGTTCGTTATCTACAATGGCAAGGACACCAACGGTGACATACTCTTCGAGGTCAAGGACGCAACTTCTGCCACTACTCTCCCGCCAACCATCACATCTACATCGGAAGACGGTGCACTGACGGTGCTGTTCAATGCCAATCCTGCTTATTCGGGCTATACCAATGCCGCAGGTTGGAAAGCCGTTGTATCGGAAACAGGAGGTACTTCCACCGCTCTGCCATCGGCTTCGGTGGATAATGAAGTGGTTAAGTACTTTACCCCCGACGGGCAACTTGTCATCATGCGCCAAGGCATTCTCTACAATGCTGCCGGCACCCGTATCCGATAAGTTCGCCATCGTATCCGCTATATTCAGGTGATAAAGTGACATATGATTTGCCAGTATCACCTAAATGTAGTACCTTTGCACCGTTTTCCTGTGGGAGAACCTGCCGTCGGGCAGAGATGTATGTAAATAGACGTGTTGGTTGTCTTGCCGTTTATCGCGCAAGACATTAAAAGGGAATCGGGTGTAAGTCCCGAACAGTCCCGCTGCTGTAAGTTTACAAGACGATGTACATCAATGTGGAATGGCTCCATTAAAAGCCATATAAAGAGCCATTAAAATAATGGAACATATAATTCCCGTGTAATTAACCATTAATTAACGGAGAATTATACGGGAATTAACGGAGAATAATGTACAAGTCTCTCTTTGGCAAACAAGTCACTGTCGGAGGTCAACTCCGATGGGAAGGCGCCACAGAGCAAACAAGTCAGAAGACCTGCCAACCACGTATGTCAATTCGGCTTTCGAGGAAAAAGCATAAGACAATGAGCAATGCGAAATGCATAATGCACAATGTGCAATTATCTTTGCCGTTGATGCGTGTGTAGGTGCGCGTTGTGTGTGTTGCTATATAAGCCGTTTGACGTATGTCGAGCGGCTTTTTTGTGCATATACGTACCACACGCGAAAGCAACAAAATAGATATAACAAATAGATAAACAAACGATATGACAAAGAAATCCTTTTTATCAGGGCTGTTGGGTCTGCTGACCCTCATCCCGCTTGGGCTTCACGCCGAAGACGTGAATATGACCCAGTTTGGGCACCACGAAGTAATCGTGGAAAGAGGTAAACCTATTACCTACTATGATTATAATGGTACGAAAGACATAGGTGGGGGCTATGCCTTTGCTACCACCATCTTTAAGCCCGCTAACGCAGGAGATATGGTAACTATCACCTTTGAGGAAGTCGGTCTGCACAAGACCGACAAAGACTGGAACGATTGGGATGAAGATTGGGATTACTATATTGCCACACTCAAGGTGTACAATGGCGTTTTTGATGTCAAGAGCGTTACATATCCTACGTCTGGAAAAGCGGAAATTTCCTTTCCTGACAATGCGCAGTTGTTGGAAACATTGGCAGACAAATACACAAATAAAACCTATACTTCTACAGATGCTTCGGGCGCGCTTTCATGCTGCTTTCATGCGTATGATTGCTTGACAAATGCCACAGGTTGGAAAGCCACGGTTACAGTCATTGAGGCTGCTCCTGCTGTAGAGGATATTGACGTGAAACAACCGCAATGGGGCAAACAGGTGGTAACTGTTCAGTCGGGGCAAACCGTTACCTTCTATGACTACAAGGGATGCTACAAAACTGGTAGTACCACAAGTGGTTTCTCGGCAGATGCGTATGCCACCACTATCTTCAAACCTGCCAAGGACGGCGAGAAAGTGAAAATTGTGTTTGAGAAAGTATTGATGACCACCGATTATTATGAAGACGCTTCGTATGCTTCGCTCAAAATCTACAAAGGGGTCTTTGATACCACAAGTGTAAACTATACGAAATATAGTTTGGCTGGTTTCCCGAAAAACAGCAATATGTTGGAAGACCTGACGGGCGGCACATTCACCAACAAAACCTATATGTCGGCAGAGGCAACAGGGGCATTGTCGGTTTGCTACCACGCTTACACCACCGATTGGGACAAACAGGGCTGGAAAGCCACGGTAACCACGGTCAGTAGCAGTCCGATGGAGGTGAAATCCGCTACCGCCGACTATACCAACACGCGCAGCGAGTTGTTTGTCGGTGAGCAGAATGTCAATATGGGCGGTGTGCGTATCATTACTGAAGGTTTGGGAGATCCTGACTACTTGACAAGTATCAGTTTTACACTCACTAGCAATGTGTTTGCAGCAGACCAACTGCGCCTGTATCAGACCGATAAGGCTTCTGTCGCAGGGCTTACTCCGATTGAGGACACTATTACCAAGAGCGGCAGCACCTATACGCTCACTTGCAACCAAGCCCTTGAGGCGGGTAACAATAACTTCTGCTTTGCAGGCGATATGCAGAGTCAGGCAACTATCGGTGCTGCTTCCACGCTGACTATCACAGGTCTTACAACCAAAAACGGCTTCACGACCCTAACTGCTGCAACGGCAAAGGAACAGACTATTACTGAAGTACGTATGGTGAATGGCTCACATTTAACCGTGTATGTAAGCGGCGATATGCCCTTCTATGACGACGGTGGTGTGGATGGCAAAATCAGCAATAATTTCAGCGGGTATATTACCTTTGTTCCTTCTACTGAGGGCAAGAAAGTACAGATAGACTTGCACGATATTCACATTTTTATTGCATCGCTGTCTTACAATTCAGATGTATTGAAATTCTATAACGGCAAGACTGCTGACGAAGCAAATCTGTTGTACAACGTTAAGGATAGCAAAATTGACAACCTGACCTTGAAGAGCACTTCGGATGACGGGGCTATTACGGTATATCTGTATAGCAAAACGCCAGGCAGTTATGTGCAGGGCTCCGGCTTCGAGGCTGTGGTGAGTGAGTTCTCTGCTGTGCAGATGGAAGTTGCTTCTTCTGCTGTAACCAAACAGAGCGGTAAGGTTGCCGGTTGTGCGGAAGGCGTGCAGGTTACGCAGTTCTGCCTCACCACCGAGAATACTGAACCTGCTTTGCAACCTGTGTTGTTCCATTTCAATACGGGCAATACTTACGAGCGCATTGATAGCGCAGCGCTCTATTTCACGGGTACTTCCGCCGAGTTTGCTACCACACAAAAGGTAGGTAAGGTAGCCGTTACGGGCAACGAGTTCACTATCCCCGCAAGCGGTATCTCACTTACCGAGGGAGAGAACTATTTCTTCCTGACTTATGACGTGGCTTGTAACGTACAGAACGGAGATAAACTAACTGCCAATATCACACAAGCAGACTTTGGCAACGGCACCGAGTACAAGGGCTTCAGCAATTCGGAGGATGTGCTGACCATCAACAATACATTGTATTCCGACTGCGGCAGCAAAACCGTACACGTATATGGCGAGTGGATATTCACGCACACAGCAGGCGACCTCTATCCTGACCGCTACGATGCTGTAACGTGCAACCAGACAACTACCTTTGTGCCTACTACCGAGGGTATGGTGATACAAATGAACTTCGCCGATTTCGCTATCTCTTTCAACTCATACTCCAAGGCTGATTTTCGTATCTATGCGGGACAAGGTACAGAAGGCGAGTTGCTGTGGGAAGCAGACAAAGACAATTATATTGCCGGTCCCGGCTTGGTCCGTTCCAATGCAGAGGACGGTGCATTGACCGTAGTATTCAATGCCAATACCGAATACTGGACGTACATCGGGGCTGACAAGGGGTGGCATGCGACAGTAAGTGAATATCAGCCCAAGCCGATGACGATAGAGGCTACCGAACTGACTGCTATATCTTCGGACGCCTTGTCGCGCGGACAGCAGAACGCTGCGCTGTTGGGGCTGAATATCACCACTACGGGTGACCTGACTCCGCCGGGTGTGAAGAATATCACCGTTGCATTGAGCGACTGTGCTGAGGCTATCGATTCGCTGCTGCTCCTGCAAGGCGAAACAGTGGTTGCCAAAGCAGCCGTTACGGGTGCCGAGGTGGTATTGCCTGTGAATACTCTACTGACAGAGGGCGATAACGCATATACTTTGGCGGCAGACATAGCAGCAGACGCAACGATTGGTACTGAGGTGTCTGTGAAAAGCGTACAGATTGCCGTGGGCGAGACTACACTTGTTCCCGAAGTGCCTGCCAACACGCGCGTGGTACGCAATATGTATCTGCTGAAGAGCGGTGTGCAACGTGTAGAGGTGGACAATGCTCCGCTGTCCTTCTACGACGACGGTGGTGCAGAGGGTAAGGTAACTCTCGGAATCAAAGGTACCGTTACTTTCGTGCCTACCATAGAAAATACGGCTATCCAACTCAAGTTCAAGCAGTGGGCACTCAACGGTTCCGACAACTTCTATGTATATTATGGCGAGCAGACCAAAGACGCTGCCGATGTCAGTCTGTCGTACTACACCAAAGATATTGAGAACCTGACCATTATCTCCTCGGACGCTACGGGTGCACTGACTATCACCTACGAGGCAAACAACTACTACGCTACCGACGGTTGGGAGATAGAGGTTAGTTGCCATACGTTGCAACCGCTGACCCTCGACTCTGTCAAAGTGGAGGATGTCTCGGCTACTACTGTAAACCGTGGTAGTGCGGATGTACAGGTGCTCCGTGCCGCCGTGTATGTATCGGGCGACCGCGGCAAGATGCCGGTAGAGAATTTCAACGTAGAGACCACACTCGGCGCAGAGGCTGTGAAGGTGTATAGCACTGGCACATCGGATGCCTTCGGCACTACCAACCTTATGGCTAAAGCAGACACTATCAGCAACCGCGGAACCTACTACTACTGGATTACGTTAGATGTACCTGCTGCCACCGAAGAGGGTGCCAACATAACCGCTACCCTCAAGAGTGTAGATGTAAACAAGACCACCGTTCAGCCGAAGAATGCAGTAACGGCTTCCTTCGAGGTGATAGGCGGTATGCACGGCACGTACCTCGTCGGTGCGAGCGATGCGGCGAAATACAAGACTATCCAGTCGGCTATCGACGCTTTGCAGAACGGTATCGAGAGCGCGGTAACATTCCTCATCGAGCCCGGTACCTATACCGAGTACCTCACTATCCCCGAGATAGACGGCGTATCGGTAGAGAATACCGTTACTTTCCGTTCGCAGACGGGCAACTATGAGGATGTTGTCATCAAATACGACACTTACTCACCGCAGTCCAGTTTCGAGGGAGACGCTACACAAGGTATCGTCAATGTGAATGGTGCGGACTATATCACATTCAGCAACCTGACCCTGACCACAGGCAATGAGAGTTACCATACTGTGGTATTGGTTCGCAACAAGGCGGAGCACGTAACGATTGACAGTTGCTACATCTACCGTGCGGAGAACATCGCCTCTACCAATGTGCGTCTGGTATATGCGAACTCCAAAGACGGAACGACCAATAACAACTATTTCACATTGAGCAATTCGACCTTGAAGGGTGGTTATACAGGTGTGAACGTGTCGGGCAACTGGATGACAAAACAGATTGGTGCAAAGATTATCGGCAACACCTTCGAGGGGCAAGGTGCGCAAGCCATTATCATATCCTTGGGTGAGACCCATGCCGTAGTGGATGGCAACATCGTTCGCAAGACGGTGGAGAGCAGCAAGAGCACTTGGTGTATCGACCTGCGTCTGTCCGAAGGGGCTCAGATTAGCAACAACTACGTGTATATCAACCTTGCGACAACTGCTTGCTACGGTCTCTATATCCGTGATATCAACGGTACGAAAGATGCCCCCGAATATATCTACAACAATGTGGTGGATATGACAAGCGGGACTACGGACAACACGTATGCCGTCTATTTCAATAGGAACAACAATAACGTCATCTTCGCGAACAATACCGTGCGCACATCAGGCGCAAGCGTATATCCGCTGTATGTACAAAAGTCGAATACGAACTTCCAAGTAATCAACAACCTGCTCTATAGCGAAGACCTACCTGCAGTATGGCTGCCGAGTGCAAGTTACGTGAGCAAGTTTGAGCACAACCTGCTGTATTCGGAAGCCGGCAAGTTCGGCAAGATTGGTGCTACCGAGTACGAGGACATCGCTGCATGGAGAACTGCCGTAGGTGGTACGACTGACATCACTGAGGCTGTGCAGTTTGAATCCAACGAGGTGCTCCGCCCTGTGGATAAGGGCAATCTCGTGAGCGGTGAGGCATTGGACTTCGTCACCACCGACATTACGGGGCGTGAGCGTGCGGCTGTGCCGACGATTGGTGCCTACGAGTGGAAGGACAAGATTGGTACCGACTGCCCGTCGTCAGAGACAACCGCTATCCGCATGTTCCCGACCATCACTCGCGATATGCTGAATATCAACGGTGCGGAAGGTGCAACGGTACGCGTGATGAATATGCAAGGTCAGGAACTGATGCGCATCGCCCTCGGCACAGCGGCTGAGACGATGAATGTCAGCAGCCTGCCGCAAGGTGCATATCTGTTGGAGGTGAACGGAACCGTATTCCGCTTTATCAAGCAATAACCCATACCCGCGCCGCATGTGTGGCGCGGGTATTATTGATACATTACTAATAACCTTATGTTTGTAAAGTCAGGTCTCAGGGCACAGTCTTCTGCCATGATTGCCAACCTGAGACCTGACTTTCAAGAACACACGGGTATGACATTGACAACAATGTGCCGTGAATGGGAGAGAACATATAATTCCCATGTAATTAACCATTAATTTTGCATTAAAGCGCCCTTATCCAGATGGCAAATAAACTTGGCAGCCTCTTGAACCCTACTCGGTATGTGACCGATATCCTCCCGACAAGGTCAGCGGAATCACATACTAATCACATACTAATCACATACTAACCACATACTAATCTCATACACTTACCCCGACAAAGACCCGATGAAAAATCGAACAAATAATATGAATAGAACGTTGATACTTTGTGTTGCGGCGGTGTGCATCGGCACCGCAAGTGCACATGCCGACGAATGGACGCGCGTCAGCGATGCGTCGGTACTCAGTGCGGGCGACCGAATCGTGTTGGCATGCCCCGCCAAAGGCAAGGCTGCGGGCAGCCTCGATACCTCGAAAAAGATACTGACTGCCGTGGCAGCCACGTTCTCCGACGATGAGAACATTATGACCTCCGCGGGCGATGCACTGGTGCTCACCTTGGGCGGAGAGCAGGGTGCATGGACACTGGCGGACGCTTCGGGCAGGCTGCTCGGGGCTTCGGGCACCAAAGATATCGGTTGGGACAACTACGTCCACACATGGACTATAGACGTGGAAGACGGTCTGGTGACCCTCCAAAGCACCAGCGTCACGTACGGGCGCATGCTGTACAACGTCAATTCGCCGCGTTTCACCACCTACACCTCGAAGACAAGCACGCTCATGCTCCTGCCTGCGCTCTACTACAAACGCTACAAGGAGTACGGTTTCGGCTATGAAGGGTATCCAGAGAAGACAACGCAATGTGTGGATATCGCCTATCCTGAGGGCACGCTTGTCACGCTGTCGGCAGGGCAGCCCGTGCGCGAAGGCTACACTTTCACGGGGTGGCTGTATGACGGGAAGATATACCAGCCGAGTGACGTGTTTGTGATGCCCGATGCCGAGGTGGCACTGGTGGCACAATGGCAAGCCAACACCCCCACCGGCGTGCAGGACACCCACGTGCAACAGACAGCAACCAAAGTGCTGAAAAACAATACACTGTATATCATCGTAGATGGCAAGACCTACGATGTAACGGGCAATAAGACAAAATGATTATGACAAGACAGATATTTCTCGCGGTTGCCCTCCTGTCGGCAGCCCTCAGCATACACGCCGTACCCGCCTACCGCGGTTGGCAAACCAAGACCCAACCCGACGGCAGCACTCTGCAGGTGCGCCTGAACGGCGACGAGGCATACCATTTCTACACAAATCAGGCGGGCGAGATTGTCCGCGAAGATGCCGACGGCTATTGGCATGTGGTGGAGACACAGCCCACGGAGGAGACTGTGCGTGCACGCCGTGCACAGGCACACCGCGCCAACAGGCGCAGGGTGGGGGGCATCAATCTGGCACCACGGGGGCTGTTTATCCTAGTGAATTTCTTCGACACCTGCTACCATGCCGGCAACACCCAGGCACAGATGGACTCGATGATGAACGCCGTGAACTACACCTACGGCAAGGCTGTGGGGTCAGCGCGCAAGTACTTCGTTGACCAGTCGGGCGGCAAGTACAAGCCCGTATTCGATGTGGTGGGGCCTGTGACGCTGAGCAAGAGTGCCGCCTACTACGGTTCCAATGACGACGAGGGCAATGACCTCTACCCGGGTGACATGGTGGTGGAGGCGTGCAAGTTGGCAAAAACGCAGTTCGGCGTGGATTTCACCCGCTATGACAACGACCACGACGGAGAGATTGACTTTGTGTATATCATCTACGCAGGCAAGGGAGAGGCAGACGGCGGCGGTGACAAGACTATCTGGCCGCACAACTGGAACCTGTCGTCGGCGCGCTATTATGAGAACTGCACCTATTCGCTTGACGAATGCAAGATGGACGGGCTGCTGATAGAGAACTACGCCTGCTCGGGCGAGTTGGACGGGCAGACGGGTACGCGCAACGGCATCGGTACGCTCTGCCATGAGTTCAGCCATGTACTGGGGCTGCCCGATTTCTACGACACCGCCTACGGCAGCAACTACACCAACAAGCGCACCCCGGGCGACTGGGACATCATGGACAGCGGCAGTTACAACGGCGACGGGCATTGCCCGCCCAACTACAGCGCGTTCGAGAAGTATTTCTTCGGCTGGACCTTGCCTGTCAATCCCGGCGATGACGGACAGGAACTGACGCTATATGCAGCAGGCAGCGGTCAATATCAAGCCTATCAGGTGAATGCTGCGGGCACCCTGCAGCCTGCCGCCACCGAGGGGCTGAATTACTACATCGAGAACCGTCAGAAGACAGGTTGGGACAAGTACCTGCCCGGGCACGGGTTGCTCGTCTGGTACGTCAATTACAGTGAGGAGGTGTGGGACGCCAACAAGCCCAACAACACCGCCACCTACCCGCGTTACACCATTGAGTCCGCCACGGGTTTCCGCACCAACATCGGTTCCGCACGTGACCCGTTCCCCGGTACTGCCTACGTCACCTCATGGATGGGCATAGAAGGCAAGCCGCTCAAAGACATCCGTGAGGAGGAGGGCGTTGTGACGCTCACTTACAAGGATGTTTTTCTCGGCTATACGGTGCGTTGGGTGGCTAACGGCGAGACGATTGAGAGCCGTGTCTATACGCAGAAAGGTGAGGCACTGCAACTGCCAACCGCCCCTGTTACTCCCTGCGAGGGCATGCGCTTTGCCGGCTGGACTACGGATTCCGACTACCATGACCCCTTTGTGCTGCCCGAAGACTTCTTTGCAGATACTGCGGGTATGACTGTGACCAACCATGCCACGTACTATGCGGTGTTTGAGTAGTGCCCGAGTGATTCACAACGACCAAGCCCGGGTACACGGCATGGGATAGACAACTTTCAGGCAATAAACAAGAGTTATAATAAATCAAACAATTTAACAAACAAATGAACTGTAAAACTACTTTGGCAGGTATGCTCCTCGCGATTGGCGCGGGCATGCCGACCGTAGCGCAGGAGCAAGCCGAACCTATTGACAGCACCTATGCTACCAAAATGATTGAGTGCCTGCCGGCACCCGGACAATTTATCGGGCAACTCACCGTACCCGACAAACAATTTTGCGTCGGTGAGGATGGTGGTATGGTATCGTTAGGCGGCTTTGGCGGGTACATCGTGCTCGAATTTGCCAAACCTATCGTCAACGACCCGCACAACCCCTACGGCGTGGACTTTACCATCCACGGCAACTCGTTTATCGCCAACCTGTATGGTGTGTGGACCGAGCCCGGGGCTGTTATGGTGATGAAGGACGAGAACCACAACGGACTGCCCGATGACACATGGTACGAGTTGGCGGGGTCCGACTACTATCTCTCGACCACCAAGAAGAACGTCACGATGACCTACTACAACCCTCACTACCTGAAGCGTCACACCATCCCGTGGAAAGTGGACGATGGTCTGACGGGTGCCATGCGAACCAACCAGTTCCATAACCAGTCGTATTTCCCGGGTGACTATGATTTCAATTGCGACCGCGACTCTGTCTCCTACACGGGCAATCTTATCAAGGGGTGCATTGACTTGAGTACGCCGAGTTATATCGAGAACTACCGTGCGCAACTCTTCGGCTATTGCGACAACAAAGGCGCAAAGAGAGATGAAGTCCGCAATCCTTACACCTCCACAGAAGTGAATGGCGGTGATGGTTTCGACCTCGACTGGGCAGTGGATAAGGACGGGAACTACGTACCGTTGGACACCGTGCAGTGGGTCAAGGTTTATACCGCCCTCAACCAAGACGGAGGATGGTTAGGCGAATTATCCACCGAGGTGGCATGGGCACAGCGCGTTACCCCCGACCCAGAATATGTGCACCGCAACTATTACGCGCACTACATCGGTATTCCGCAGTTGAAAGCCCTTGTAGGTCAGCCTATTCAGTACGAAGGACTATTGTTCAAGAACGGTCGTCCCTGCCACGAAGGCACACCCCATTGGAGCCTCTCCAACGACTCGTGCGGTACTATCGACCAAACGGGTAAGTTCACGCCCACACACGGTGGTGAGGTCTTTGTGCGCTTCACCCAGTTGGCTCAGTGCGACGAGAAAGACACCATCGTTGTGGCACAGGACTCCGTGCGTCTGCGCGTGGTAGAACTCACCGATGTCGTACTTGAGATGGAGGGCAACGCTTCGAAAGTATCCAACGACAGCACCTCGCTCTATGTGGGCGAATACACCTTCATCACCGCGCAGAGTGTGGACAATATCGGCGACTTCCTCAACGGACTCAAATCCAACCGCTACACCTACGACACCTACACATGGACAGCCTCCGACCCCACTATCGGTACTATCGAGAATGGTCTCTTCTATGCCACCAAGGCGGGTCGTACCATGCTCTATGCGCGTTCCAACAGCAATCCTGCGCTCTACGACTCCATTCTCGTGATTGTCAATGAGCCTCAGGTATTCCTCAAGTCCAATCCTATCGTACAAAACTACAAGACCTACGAAGAGGAGTACGAGACCTACGACATCTTCGATGCTGGTGGCGCGACAATCTCCGTAAAGTCGGCTACGCCTTATAATAAGAAAGCAGATATCGAGTGGGACGCTGACGACGAAATCCTGTATGTAGAGTTCGTTAAGGACGACTTTGGCTACGACACCGTTGACTTTGTAGTACGTGCTTTCAACCATGATTTCAACCTCACCGTGCCTTTCCGCTACTACGAGGGTGATATGCTGCCTGCCCACAAGAAGATGCTCTTTGTGAACGGCGGCGCATTCGGTGGCACCAAGAAGACCGAACTCATGGCGTATGACACGCAAGACAAGAAGACGACCAGTGTTGGCGAAGTGGATGCCACTTCCGTACAAGACATGGTTGTGGACGGTGCCTTTGCGTATGTGGCTGCGGACAACTACATCACCCGTTTCAACACCACCAACAACGAGGTCGTTGCCACCAAGTACTGCCAAGACACCACTATGATGGATGACGGCAAAGGTCAATCGGGCAAAGGCTTGAACAACAAGATGGCTGTTTACCGCAACTGGCTGCTCGTTACCCGTCAGAACAGCGGCGGTGCCCCTGAGGACGGCTACAACGTGCGCGTTTACAACAAGACCGACCTCTCGCTCGTCACCAAGGTGCCCGTATCCGACCAGGCTACTGACATTGCAGTTATCGACTCCATGGCGTATGTGATGATTAACGGCGGTTGGGCAGGTACCACCAGCAGCATGGCGGTTATCAACCTCTACACCCTCAAGTTAGTACAGGAAGTACCTATGGGCGAGGCGGGTCTCAACGTCAGCATGTTGATTCCGCAAGACAGCGTCATCTATTGTATTCGTCGCGACAACTACACCGTTACCTCTGCCGTCCTGACCTTTGATGTCCGCACTCGGACCTTCACCGAAAAGGCTACCAACACACCATCGTCGTTCTCGTCTGCTCCTGCCGCTATTGACCCGATGACGGGCGACAGCATCATGCTGGCTACCGAGACAGGTTTCTTGGCACACAACACCGCAACAGGCGTTACCGCCACCAAGGAAGTGATGACCACTCCGGTAGAAGGCTACAATACAATGGCAAGCACCCACGATGCAGAGACCGGCGAGTACTACGTGGCTTACGGCACGTGGGGTGGTGCAGGCGAAGGACGTATCTACAATGCCGACTTCACTTCCGCAGGCTCTTTCGAGGGCGTTGCTGCAAGTCCCGAAGCCATGACAATGAGTGCTGCCATTGCACGCAACAATGCGCCGCGCCCCTTAGCAGGCAAGGGAGTACCCAACAAGTTCAACTTGGACGAGACCACTACCTACTCACAAGGCAAATCCATTTGGCCGAGCGACTTCACTGACACGGAAGGCAATATTGACAACGTATATATCAAGAACTGGGTTCCTTACACCGAGTGGATGGAATATGACCTCAAAACCACCAATAGTGCACAGGTTACGTTCCGCTTCCCTGAGTCGCTGAAGAACAACAACCTTGACGAAGACTCCGTCGTCCACATCTATGCTGAGGTTATCGACAAGTGCGGTATGAACTACGAGTTCGAAGCATACACCGTCACCATCCGTCCTGCTATCTATGCCATCTATCCTCACCAGATAGCCGACATCACCGTACAGACAGGGGCTGAGGATATGTCTGTCTCACTCGCCGATGCCTTCACGTGGAAGACGCCTATCAACAAGAACACTACCAAGTTCGTGAAGAGCGTCAAGGAGAACACCAACGCCGAACTCGTTACCGCAGCATTTGCCGAGGACAACAACGATGAACTCCTGCTCTCCTTCGCCGAAGGCAAGACGGGTGTAGCCGACATCACTATCGAGGAGACCGGTACCTATCAGGCATATAGCAGTGCTCCTGTCTTCTCAAGGTCTGCCACCAACACCTTCCGTGTTACGGTACAGAGCACACCGACTGATGTGGACGACATGGACGCTGACGCTAATGACGGTCTGGTCGTATATCCGAATCCTGTTGTGGACCACTTGAACGTGAACCTCCCCGAGGCAGGTACTATCCGCGTCTATGACCTTTCGGGCAAGTGTGTGGCACAGGTTGTCGGACATGCAGGTATCAATACGATACGTACTGCGGCTTGGGCTAACGGCGTCTATATCATCAAGTTCGGCGCCCTAACCGCCAAAGTGGTGAAGTAAACCGGACAAGACAATACACAAAATAAGGCTGTCTGACAATGTAAAGTTGTCGGACAGCCTTTGTCTTATAGCCGCAAGGTCGGCCGGCACCCCGTATCCTCGCGGCAAGGTCGGCGGAATCACATACTAACCACATACTAACCACATACTAATCACATACACTTAGCCCGACAAATACACGAGAAAGAATGCGCAATGCATCATGCACAATGCGTGATATTAAGGATTCGCGCGCACGCGTGAAGAAAGTAAAAAAAGCATAATTTTTATGGAAATATCGTTTTTTTTTTGTACCTTTGCAACGGGAAAGAAGTTTCATCAAAAAAATATGAGTATGAAAGAGCCGAATCGCATATTGTTTATCTCGCAAGAGATATACCCGTTTTTGGACCAACCGACGCCAATCCGTATGCTGAACCGTCAGTTGCCCGAGTTGTTTCAGTCCAATGGTTACGAGACACGCACTTTCATGCCAAAGTTCGGCGAAATCAACGAGCGTCGCAACCAACTGCACGAGGTGATACGGTTGTCTGGTATCAATCTGATTATCAACGAGTCGGACCATCCGTTGCTCATCAAGGTAGCCAGTATACAGTCGGCACGTATTCAGATTTATTTCATAGACAACGACGACTATTTCCATCGCCGCAAGGGTTGGCAGGACGAAAAAGGAGAATATGCGGACAACGACGAGCGCAGCATATTCTTTGCGCGCGGCACATTGGAAACAATGAAAAAACTCCGTTGGACCCCGGATGTGGTGGTGTGCAGCGGTTGGATGTCGGCGCTTGCGCCCCTGTATATACGCAAGGCATACGCGGATACGCCATTCTTCAAGCACGCGAAAGTGGTGCTTTCGCTGGACGACCATGAGTACACCACTCCGTTTGGCACAAAATTTGCCGAGAAAGTGCTGATAGACGGTGTAAAAAAGAGCGATGTGCGCGGGATTGCAGGTCTTCCCGTTGCCTACGAGGACCTGATGCGTTTGGCTATCGACTACTCGGATGCCGTTGTGCTGTCCGCTCCGAATATCAACCAACGCCTCCTCAACTACGTCCAAAATACGGGCAAGAAAGTAATGCCCTACGCGGGCGACAACCATGCAGAGTATTTGAATTTCTGCAACAGTCTGTTGACAAACGAATGAAAATAAAGACAATAACAGCAGTGCTCTTGGGGCTTGCGTGTGCCCTCAGCGCCTGCAAAGACGATACTGCTAATGCGGGGTCATCCGCCTTGACTGACAAAGACGGCATCCGCGTCAAAGCCGACACGTTTGCCGTGCAATCGGCTTTGGGTCTGTGCCAACCCCTCAGTCTGACCCCCGACTCCTTCCTCCTCGGCGAATGTGACACCCGTTTCGGGACCATCAAAGCGGACATCCTCACCCAGTTGGCATGCCCGGAAGGCTTTGCATACCCCTCTTCCGAGAACGCAGAGGTGGACTCGGTGTGCCTGTTCCTCTACTACAATAGTTGGTATGGGGACGGCAAGGCGCCCTTGGGCATCACTGTGTACGAAATGGACCGCGCCACCCTCAACTACGGTGACCGCTACCCCAGCGATACGGCGTTGGCTGCCTTTTGCAGTCTTGAGGACTCCACCCATATCTCGCAATCCTCGCGCATTGTTTTTGCCGCCGAACCGACGGACAGCCTCTACTCGTCGTCACTGCGCAAATACGTACCTTTTATCCGCATCAAACTGACGGACGACTTCGCCAAACGGTTCTTCCGCATACGCAGTTTCGCGTCCCAAGAGGAGTTCCAACAGCAGTTCAAAGGTCTGTATATCGCCACCGATTTCGGAGGGGGTACGGTGCTGCATATCAGCGACATAAGCATGGCAGTTTACTACCGTTTCACCTATCCCGCCAGCACGGGTACCGACACCACTCTCACCGACATCAAAGCCTTCTATGCCAACACCGAGGTCAAGCAGGTCAACCGCTATATATACCCCGACAGAGAGCAGATAATCAGCCAGTTGGACGCAGTGCAGGACACCAATTTCATCGTCTCGCCCGCCAATATCTACACCCGCCTTACCCTTCGTATGGACAGCATTCTGAACACCATCGAAGACCGTTTGGGCGACAGCAACGACTATCGCGTGTACGTCAACCGTGCCAATCTGACGGTGGATGTGCTTTACAGTTCCGAGACCTCTGCACGTCCGCGCGACAACTGGGACACCCCTGCCACCTATATGCTGCTCATCAAGGAAGACTACATGGAGACTTTCTTCGCGAAGAATCACCTCCCGTCCGATACCGCCGCATTGCTGGCAACCCTCACTGCCACCACTGACAGCCTTGCCAATGTGTCCTACACCTACTCCTACGACCTGTCTACGCTGCTAACCAATCAGTTACGCTCTCCCGAACCCGCTGAACAAGTTACATTCGTGTTGGTTCCCGTGGAGGTTACGACCACTGCTACCTCCTCTTCATCATCCGCCGTCTCGTCCGTCAAGCAGTTGCAGACCATCTCCGCCACTTGCATCCGCTCCGCCGACAACCCCGTTGACCCGATGGACATCGAAATGGTGTACTCCGCCTTCAACAAGGGTTGGCAATAGGAGTCTTGGGCTCCGACAAGTCGAACCGGTAGTTGTTGCTGGCGGCTTTCAACCGCTGTCTGCACGTTTGCCAATGTGGAAGGAATTGTTCCATACGGGCATAAAAGAGGTCGCTGTGGTTGGGTACGCGAAGATGTGACAACTCGTGCACCACGATATAGTCGATGCAGGGCTTGGGAACGTGGACAAGTTCGATATTGAACAGCAGTTTGCGTTTCCGCGGAGTGCATGACCCCCATTCGGAACGCATACGGCGAATGGACCATGTCACATCCTCTTCCCCCATCACATGCTGCCAATGCGTCACAGACTCCGTCAGGTACTCCCGCAGCCTTTCGCGCAGGTAGTTGTCAATCATTTTTCCGCGCTGTTCCTCGTTGGTGTCGGGTTTTATTGTCAAGATTATCTTGCCGTCTTCGCACGCGATGCCCGTTTTCCTTGTTTCTATAGGCACTATTTCCAGCGTCAGTCGTTGTCCGAACAGGTAGCAACTCTCGCCTTGTATATAATGGCGTTCTATTGGCTTTGGGAGTGCCATGATTTTTGCCCGTTGGCGTTGTATCCAAGTCCATTTGCGTAGCACAAACGCCTCTATTTCGCTTTGCGGCATAAACAGCGGTGCCGACACATGCACTCGCCCGTCAGGTGCATGCACCGACAGGTATATATGCCTCACCGCTTTCCGTTCCCACTCAATATGTATATCTCCAATCTCCATATCTTTGTATATCAATTCATTCCTCGTTCCAACGTTGCAACAGCCAGTCTATGGCACGGGCACAATGGATATGCTCCCCCCATCTATGGTCAGAGGTGTTTTCCGTTATATATCAACGAGT
>CAKUUM010000012.1 GCA_934692905.1 uncultured Bacteroidales bacterium | reverse complement strand
ATTGGCATACTTGTAGGTCGTCCACGAGTAGTCCGTTTTGGCTTCCGTCTCGCCCCAAGCAAAGTAGTCGCCATATCCTTCAGGCGTAGCGGCTCCCACATTGCACGATGCCCAATACAGCCCACTCGGCAGACCGAGGTCAACTGCTTGTACGTTGGCGGGTACTTGTGCGCCCGCGCATGCGAGAACAAAGGTCGTGAGGATGGTAGTGAGGATTGCTTTGTTCATATTCGTTGATGGGTTGATATGTATTGTTGTTTTGGTTCGTATGGTTGCCGGTTTGTGTACTCCGTATGGAACGCACGCTCCGAATTTGGGTGCAAAGGTAATATAAATTTGTCCAAAATTCAAATTTGTTTTCATTTTTTCTTTTTAGCCAAGCATACTACCGAATAGATAGAAACAGGCAATATCGGGACTGATATGCACGGACGGCTATGCCGTATTATCACAATTAGTCACAAATTCCAAAGTGTAAATTATATCAAATTGACATTGAAACACGTAGAAACATATAATAATTCTCCATATAATTATCCATTGCCATAAATTCTATGTCTTAAAATTAGCGCAACTGACGTAGTCTATAGGACAAAAAAGAGACGCGGCATAAAGCCACGCCTCCCGAAATAAATAGTGTACGACTTACTGAGAATCCGGCATTAATAATACCCTATTTCACTTCCTCTCCTGTCAATGTATATGTCTTGCCGCCACGGAGGATATAGACTTGACCATTAAGGAATACCTTACGGGGTGTGCCGTTACCTTGCAGGTTGTCACCATTCAGGGTATCGCCATTCGGATTAGAGCCATCGACGTTGTCGAGGTCGGTAGTGATGTTATCGCCCTTGGTGGTGAAACTGCCGCTATAAGATTGCAATACACTTTCGCTGTTATCCTTGACGGTAAGCGCATACGCATAGCGTGTGCTGCTGCTCAAGCCCGTAACCGTGAAGCGGTAGCCCGATTGGGTAAGTACGGCAACAGGGCGGTTGCGCTGTTCGCCGCCACGCGAAGGAGCCGAGAAGGCAATGTTGGTCAGTTGTCCGTTGGCATTGAAGACCAAGGTACAGAACACCTCGTCATCTTTGGTTATCTGCAGCGTATAGGTGGCAGCAGAGCCATCTGCCGGCCACTCAAAGACAGCCTCGTCGTGTGCCGGCGTGACAGAAACCTGACCATCGGTTGTGGTATTCTCCGCCTCAATACACTGAATGTATTTGAAAGAGCCGAACACTACATCCATCTGATAATCGCGGAGGTTGTCGCACGGAACATAGAGATATACATTGTAGTTGGTGAAGGACGTGTTGTCTGCTACAGGCGGTTCGATGGCATACGAATAGATGTCGTACAACTTACGACAGCCCGCAAAGGCACTTGTGCCTATCGAAGTCAGCGTATTGGGCAGTTCAATCTTGTTCAACTTGGTCAAACCACTAAACGCATTATTTCCGATATGCGTAATACCACGCTCCAAGGTGATTGCCGTAGTGGTATCACGGAGCAACAGCCACGGGAGATTGTCCTCATTGTAATCGTACATACTACCCGTTCCCGATATGGTCAGCGTATGATTGTCATACTTCCAATAGAGGTCAGCGCCACATTGTCCTGCATGGGCGAGTGCAAACTCCGCAGTCAGGGTGGTGTCGCAGGTCAAAGTAATGGTACGCGGGTTGTCGGTATTGCCGTCACTCCATTGTGCAAACTGATAACCAACAAGGGGAGATGCGGTCAGCGTTACTACGTCTTGGTATGCGGCCTGTGCCGTATCCGAATAGGCAGAGCCCTGTAGTTCGTTGGCAGACAGGACGGTAACAGAGTAGATGTCCTTGTCAAAGTATGCCGTATAGATAGCGTCGCCCATCACTTGTACGGAGCGCGGGTTGTCGGTATTGTCATCATTCCACCGTGCAAAGTGGTAGCCATAATTCGGCATAGCCGATATGGTAACATAATCCAGATAGTTGGCGGTAACCGCCTCGCTGACACTGCCACGCTCCGCGTCGCTGACTTCCGTATAGATGGTGTACTGCTCTGTGATGTAATATGCTACAAAGGAAGTATCACTCGTTACTACAATAGTACGCGGATTGTCGGTATTGCCATCGTCCCACCGCGCGAATTGGAAGCCCCCGTAAGACGTGGCATACATAATAGCGGTATCATTGCTGCAGGAATAGGAACGCAGGAATTGGATATCTCCCATCTCGTAGTTTCGCGGATATACAGAGAGCGTGTGCTGTGGCGCGGGCTCCTTGAAAACATAGTAGTAATCCCATGCATCCCTGTATGCCTGCGTAGCACCGCACGGCACAGTGATTGGCATAGAACTGTCATAGCCAAATGTCCCGTTGCCTATGGCAGGAGGTGTCTCGGACAGGAGCGTGCACGATGTGAGATTGTTGCATATTGCAAATGCTCCATCACCTATGCCCGTTACGCTTTCGGGAATGGTAATAGTGGATAGTTTGCTCATCTCGTAGCATAGATAGGCGGGAATACTTTCTACCTTATCGCCGAATGTGAAAGAGGTGATAGTATTGCGTGCATCACGGAAAGGAGCATAGTCGCGACCTCCCCAATCACCACATTTCTTGGCGTTCCACACTACGGATGTTAGTCCCCAACAACGATAGAAAGCGTCTTCCCCTATGCTTGTTACATTCTCGGGGATAGTAATATCGGTCAGTTTGTTCAGTCCACGGCAGAGGTCGGCAGGAATACTCTCCACGTTGTCGCCAAAGATAAATGAGGCAATAGGATTGTCGCCACTGCCATAATAGGAATAAAATGGGGTAAAAGTGGCATCATATCCCCCTTTACACTGCTTGGCATTCCACCTGACAGCGGTTAGGCTTGTGCAGCCAACAAAGGCAGAGTTTCCTACACTGGTTACGCTCTCGGGTATGGTGATAGAGGTAATGCCGTTGCAACCGCAGAAGGCTCTTTTGCCAATACTTGTAACGCTATTGGGAATGGATATCGAAGTAATACCACTGCAATTGTAGAAAGCGTCATCGCCGATAGTTTTTACGCCATTAGGCAAATTAACATCGGCAAGACCGGTGCATCCGGAAAAGGCGTTACTGCCGATTTCGGTTACGCCACTGCCTATGATGACAGATGTAATATCTGTACACCCCGAGAAAGCAGATGCACCAATACTCTTTACGCTTTCTGGAATAGTAACAGAGGAGAGTTTGGTCAGCTTCTCACAGAGACCGTCGGGAATGCTATCCACTTTGTCGCCGAAGGTAAAGGACGTGATGTTACTACCATTTACCGAATAAAATGGAGCATCACCGGAACTATAGTTGTTTTTATTTGGGCATGCTTTGGCGTTCCACGTTACAGAAGTTATATTTCCACATTCTTGAAAAGCGGCACTTCCGATATTCTTCACATTTTCAGGAATGGTGATGGTGGTTAATTTGTTCATGCCATAACACAGATAGGCAGGAATGCTCTCGACGCTATCACCAAATGTGAAAGAGGTGATACTATCCCGCGATTGGCTAAATGGATTATTATACCTACTATAGTCTCCTGATTTATCGCCATGCTTAGCGTTCCAAACCACAGAAATTATGTTGGTAGAATGACGGAATATACTGCTTGTCACATTCGTTATATTCTCTCCAATTGTGATAGAGGTGAGACCTGTACAATTGTCGAAAACCTCATTCCCTATGCTCGTTACACTATTAGGAATACTGATGGTCGTTAGTTTATCCATACCATTACAGAGATAAGCAGGAATACTATCTACCTCATTGCCCAAGGTGAAAGAGGTGATATTACTGCGGAGTGAATAAAATGGTGCATTAGAATATCCATCCCAACCGCCGCATTTCTTGGCATTCCAAGTTACAGAAGTAAGCCCACTACAACCTTCAAAAGCATATTCTCCGATATTGGTTACCCCATGAGGTATAGTGGCTGAGGTAAGACCTGTACAACTCTGAAAGGCACCCGCTCCGATAGCGGTTATGCTCTCGGGGATAGTGGTCGTGTTGCAGCCCTGTATCAGCGTATTGGTTGCTGTTTCAATAAGGGCGTTGCAGTTGTCACGACTATCATACGTTGTGTTGCCACCATCAACAACAAGGGAAGTGAGAGCAGTACAACCTAAAAATACATAGTCTCCGATACTCTTTACACCACTGCCGATTGTAAGAGAGGTAAGACCTGTACAACTCTGAAAGGCACCCGCTCCGATAGCGGTTACATTATTCGGAATAGTAACAGAGGTCAATTTACCCATATCCAAACAAAGGTAGTTGGGAATACTATCTACTTCATTGCCGAAGGTAAATGAGGTAATAGTGTTATCACCATCCCATCTGTAAAATGGAGAGGAGCCACCATTTTCCCAACCACCACACTTCTTGGCATTCCAAACTACGGTAGTCAGGTTTTCGCAATTGTAAAAAGCATCACTGCTCATATCCTGAACATTCTTGCCTATAGTAGCGGTTGTAAGTCCTGTACACCCCGAGAAGGCTGACTTTCCGATAGTGGTAACATTGTCAGGGATGGTGATAGCAGTAAGACCTGTGCAATTTTGGAAAGCATAATCTCCGATGTTTGTTACACTATTAGGGAAAGTGATAGACGTAAGTTTTTCCATCTTATCACAAAGACTGGCAGGGATATGTTCTACTTTACTGCCAAGGACAAAAGAGGTGATGTTATTGCGCGATGGATAGAAAGGAGATTTATAATCGTTGCTATTACTCCACCCCGCGCAATTCTTGGCATTCCAAACCACAGAAGTGATATTCGTACATCCCGCGAAAGAAGCCCTATCCATATTTGTGACATTCTCACCAATAGTAACGGATGTAAGCCCTGTACAGCCATAAAAAGCAGATTTCGCAATACTTGTTACACCATCCGAAATGGAAATAGAGGTAAGACCTGTGCAGCCATAAAAAGATTTCTCTCCAATACTCTGTACACTTTTAGGAATAGTTATGGACGTTAAACCAGTCATTTGATAACAGAGTCGGTTGGGAATAATTTCTACATTATCTCCAAAAACAAAAGAAGTAATTGTTTTTGAAGAAGCAAATGGGGATGTAGAATTATGTTTGGCATTCCAAACTACCGAGTTGATACTATTGCAATTTGAGAATGCATCGGAACTGATACCTGTTACTCCTTCCCCTATAGTAACATCTGTCATGTTTTCGCACTGAAAGAATGCTTGATCTGCAATACTGGTTACACTATTAGGTATAGAAATCGACTTGAGACTCGTACAATTACAGAAGGCAGCAACACCAATTTTAGTTACGTTTTCAGGGAGGGTAACCGATGTAAGTTTTGTACAACCATAGAATGTATTGCTCTCGATACTTGTAATACCCAAAGGAAGTGAAACGGACGTAAGACTTGTACATTTTCTAAATGCTGAATGCTCTATGTTTGTTACGTTTGCAGGGATAGTAATTGAAGTCAGACTGGTGCATCCAGAGAACGCAGACTTACCAATACTTGTCATTGTTTCCGGAATAATGATAGAAGTAAGACTTCTACATTGATAAAATGCGCTACCGGAAAGACTTGTTGTTCCTTCTCGAATGACAATTGTGGTACCTTGCGGCACAGCACCTTTGTATTTGTACAAGATGTTGTTGATATAGATTAGCCCTGAAGGCTGATTTGTGTACCACGCAGTATTAGCAAAGGCATCACCTCCGATGCTTGTGACACTCTTGGAAACCGTGATATTTGTAAGATTGCTGCATTGCCTGAAAGCCTGCTCTCCAATACTTGTGATGTTGCTTGGAATAATGACAGATGCAAGGCTTCTACAATCATAAAAAGTATAATCCTCTATATTGGTTATGCCTTCCGGAATAGTGATAGAAGTAATTTCCCTACAGCCATAGAATGCCTCCTTTTTGATACTCGTAATGCAGTTAGGGACAATAACAGATGTCATGGTAGTACAGTTCTTGAAGGCACTTTCACCAATGCTTGTTACTTTGTAGGTAACGCCATCGTTGGTAACCGTGGATGGAATGGTAACATCAGTAAGACCGGCGTAGTTGTCCGAAGAGTACTGCTTTTGGAATGTTACTTCCGCAGTACCGTCGCTTAGGATGTTGTAGTACAAGTCGCCCGCCTGAAAATCATAGGCGTGGACGATGGTGGCGAGGAATAATGCCACCAAGAAAGATGTGAATCTTTGCATAATGCTTGTTGTTTTAATAGTTTATATTTTGGTTTGTTGTTAGTTGTAACGGCGCGAGCCGTGTTCACATACGGACATAAAGAAAGCGCAGACCTCCGTGTTGCTTATTCGCATACGGAGGCCTTCGCATTGCCCAAACAGTCAAATAAAACAACAGGAAACCTACGCGGATATGACACATTACTACAAGGCATAAAACCACAAAGGGGCACAATACATACGTATTGCACCTGTAGTATGAAAAGTCATACCAAATAGGCATCTATTGCTACTTTGTTTCTGACTGTTTAGTGAAAAGTTGCGAAGTTTTCCGTACGCCAAACACAAAGCGTCAATAAACGCTATCAATATGTACAAACCTGCACGGATATGGGGACACTATCCCCAAAGTACAGATTCGCGGTGCAAAGTTAGTGATAATTTCGCAGATACACAAAATTATTACAAATATCTACGTCATAAGACAAAACAATTACAACTAATCATTTACGATGTACGGTTTGCTATGAATGCCCGTAAACATTGAGAAACATCTAATTACCCGTGTAAATCACCGTTGATTTGCATAGTATTGCGTGTGTTCGGTCAACAACAACCAACAACTGATTAAAAAATGGAACATTAATTGCTTCACGTTCCCGCAAATGCGGTGAATACATTCGGTTTGTGCCAAACTGACCGCGGACGAGGAGAGCACCCCGTTTCGCTCGCAGGACTCATAGGGATCCCGCAGGTGTCCGTGTCCCCGGGCTTATGGGCCCCCGAGGGCGTATGCGTCCCAGGACTTCTCGAAAAAATAATAGTTCATTTGTATATGTACGGAAAAAGTAGTACCTTTGCGGGCTGAAAAGTTACCTGAAACAGGGAATGATTAACAGTTAATGTTGAAAATAAAATAACAAAGATATGGCAAAGAAAGACTTTAAGAAAGAAGACCAGAACTTGGAGAATGTACAAGAAGCGTTGAATACTAACGCGATGTGGATTGAAAAGAACCAAAAGGTTATCACATGGGTAGTGGTAGCCGTGGTGGCTGTAGTGCTCGGAATCATGGCAATCAATCAGTACGTCATCAAGCCCAAAGCCGCAGAAGCAAGCAACGAGAACGCCAAGGCTGTGGCTTACTTCATGCAAGAGAACTATGAGAAAGCACTGAACGGCGACGATGCCGAGTGCATTGGTTTTGAGCAGATTGCACAAGACTACAAGATGTACCAGGCAGGCAAGTTGGCTGCCCTCTACGCCGGTATCTGCTACTACCAGATGGGTGAGTATGAGGACGCTGCGAAGTACCTGAAGAAGTTCTCGGCAGACGACCTGACCATCGACCCCGCTGCGAAACAGTTGCTCGGTGACGCTTATGTGCAGATGCAGGAGTATGACAAAGCCGTCAAGGCGTTTGAGGCAGCCGCTAAGTCGGGTAACGACCTGATTGCCCCGATGAGTCTGAAAAAAGCCGGTCTGGTTTACCTCGAGATGGGCAACAAGAAAGCCGCTCACAAGGCATTTGCCGCTGTGAAGGCTGACTACCCGATGTCCAACGAAGCACAGGATATTGAGAAATATATCGCGATTGCGGAATAGGACTATTGGGAATAAGGAAAAAGGAGTAAGGAGTAAGGAGAAAAGACTTATAACTTAAAGATAGTCAAACCATTATCAAACCATTATGACGACAAACCTGTCGCAGTATAATGCAGACCAATTGCCTAACGCTGACGTGCTGAAATGTCAGCGTTACGCAATTATAGTAGCCGATTGGAACAGCGATGTGACATACCCTATGGCACAAGGCGCGGTGGATACGCTGCTGAAATGCGGTGTGCAAGAGGAGAATATCACGGTGCAACATGTTCCCGGAACCGTGGAACTGACATACGCGGCGGCAAAGTTGATACGCGAGTCGTATTGGATGTCGTGGGACGGCGGCAAGGTTGCCCGAAACGGTGTGATGGGGAGCGACTTGTACAAGGCGGTCATCGTGATTGGGTGCGTTATCAAGGGTGATACGCCACACTTTGACTATGTGTGCCAGTCGGTGACACAAGGCACGGCGATACTCAATGCCAAAGGACTTTGCCCTGTGATATTCAGCGTGCTGACGACACTCGACAAGCAACAGGCATTGGACCGTGCGGGAGGCCGTCTTGGAAACAAAGGTGTGGAAGGGGCGGTTACGGCAGTGAGGATGGGGAATCTGTGATAGGGAACTCCCCCTACCCCCTCAAAGAGGGGGAATACATATCGGGGAAAGTGGGGTGAGGTTGATTGTTTAGTGTTGATAGTTGAGCGCAGCGGAAAGGGAAAAGTTGGGAGAAGGTTTGGGGGTGATTGAGAGTGAGATGGGGAGTTGCGCGGGGTGGTTATATGGTTGTAATAATATAATTTAAGAATTGAGAGCAGAGGGGGAGTTTTGGGGCAACGTAAGAGTTGCATAAGGGTTGCGTATCCCTTGCGCATCCCTTGCTGAAAGATAACGGCTTGAAACGACTTAATAAGAATTAAGAGACAAGGGAGATACGATGGGGAGTTACCAGAAAAACGGGGCGTTTGTGAGGGAAAGATGAGAAAAATACAGGAAGCAACGGGAAATTATAAGGAAATATCGGAGGGAAATAAATAGAAAATTAGAGGTGAAGATTTAGGAAGTAGGGAAAAAAGAAAGGGGAAATTGTGGGCAGATAATAAAAAGGTAATGGGAAAGTGATAGAAAGATAGTCCTCAAGTGGTGGTAATATAGTGGAAAGGCGGCGGGAAGATGATAAAAAGGTAGTCTCAAAGTGGTGGTAAGAGAGAGGAAAAGTGACAGGGGAAGATTGGAGAAGAACAGAATCGGGATTGGAGAAGAATTGAATCGGAAACGAGGATAAATGAAGGTCTATAAATTTGGCGGAGCATCGGTGAAGGACGCGGAAGGCGTGCGGAACCTGCAACAAATCGTGGCGCAAGAGAGCGACGACTTGGTGATTGTGGTGTCCGCCATGGGCAAGACAACCAATGCGTTGGAAGCCCTGTTGGCAGACCTTCTGGCAAACAAGGACGAGGAGGCGACCAAGAAATGGGAGGATATATTGAAGTACCACTTCGATATAATGGCGGGGTTGGACTTTTCCGATGAGTTCGGCTATGAGGTGAGTAAGAAGTTAGGGAACGGATGGCAGCCGAATCAGTTGCGCGATGCGGGTGTGAAACTGCTTCTCGGAGACTGGATTGGGGACGGGAGTGTGAATAGTGAGGTGGCGAATGTGTATGAGAGGGCGTACGACGGGGTGGTGAGCATGGGCGAGCGTATGTCCACGACGATAGTGGCGGCGTATTTGCAGCAGTGCGGTATGGATGCGGTGCTGTGGGATATGACGCGGTTGCTGCGGACGGACGAGACGTTCCGCGAGGCAGTGGTGGATATGGAGGCGTCGGAGAAGTTGATTCGCAAGGCGTGGGACAAGATTGAGGGGCGGAAGATTGTAGTAGCACAGGGCTTTATCGGCGGCACCAAAAACGGCGAGCCGACGACCTTGGGGCGTGAGGGCAGCGACTACTCGGCGGCGATAATCGGCAATATACTGGGTGCGGAGTCGGTGACGATATGGAAAGATGTGCCCGGTATTCTGAACGCTGACCCGCGGTTGGTGAGCGAGACGACGAAGATTGACGAACTGAGTTACAACGACGCCGTGGAGTTGGCGTACAGCGGTGCGCAGGTGATTCACCCCAAGACCATACGCCCGTTGGAAAACAAGCATATCCCGCTGTATGTCAAGCCGTTTGGTGATGTGAAAGCAGCGGGGTCGATTATCAAAGACGAGGCGAAAGCGATAGATGTGCCGGTGTATATCTGGCGCAAGAACCAAGTGCTGATAACGATGCGGGCAAAGGATTTCTCGTTTGTACTGGAGGAGAGCCTGAGCCACATCTTCGCCATTATACACAGGTACAGGCTGCGCGTGTCGCTGATACAGTCGAGTGCCGTGACGATTTCGGTGTGCGTGGACAGCACGCGGTACGTGGAGGCGGCGATAAAAGCATTGCAGGAGGATTACAAGGTGAGTTGGAACGAGGGGCTGAGCCTGCTGACGGTGCGCGGCACCACGCCCGAGATACTGCGGCGCGAGCAAGAGGGGAGGACGATTCTGCTGAGCCAGACCACCCGCAGGACAGCGCGATTTGTGATAAAAGAAACCAATTTAATACAATGAATAACTACGTTAAACAGTACTTCACCGCCCGGTATTGGACGAATCTTCTGAAGGCCTTTGTAAGTGCATTAGGCACCAAAAAGTTCTGGAAGGAACTGGTGCTGATGACCATCGGTATGCTTTTCGGAGCAGCCGCAGTGTATTACTTTCTGATGCCCAGCCACCTGATAGTGGGAACTATCTCTGGTCTGAGTATCGTGATTAACACCGTGTTAGGCGGTAACGCCGATACGTTCTCGTACTGGGTGATGGGTATCAACGCGTTCCTGTTGCTGTTGGCGTTCCTGCTGATAGGCAACGAGTTCGGCGCGAAAACGGTTTATACGGCGATGATTCTGGGTCCGCTGACGCAGTTGTGGGACAGGATTTACCCGTACACCAACTTCACACACAAGGTGATTGAGAACCCCGACATACTTGCGCAGTTGCAGGCAGGGCAGACGGTGCTGGACGCCAACGGGAACCCGTATCTGCTGAACCGCGCAGGGGAAGTGCTGGAACAGGTGAAGGACTCGGTGATGTCGGCAGGCATCGGCATGGGCGACGTGTGGTTTGACTTGATTTGCTTCGTGTTCATGCTGTCGGTGTGCCAGGCGTTTGAGTTCCGTATCAACGCTTCGACGGGCGGTTTGGATATATTGGCAAAGATTATCAACAAGTACCTGCACTTCGATATCGGCATGTCGGTAAGTATCGGCGGCGCGCTGATATGCAGTACGGCGTTCTTAATCAATGACTTCCGTATGGTGGTGATAGGTCTGATAGGTACGTGGATCAACGGCGTGGTAGTGGACTACTTCACGGCTTCGCTGAACAAACGCAAGCGCGTGTGCATCATATCCAAAGACTATGACAGGATACGCCGCTATATAATCAATGATTTGCTGCGCGGCTGCTCGCTGTACAAGGTGTACGGCGGCTTCAGTAACGAGGAGCAGATAGAGATTGAAGCCCTGCTGACAGCGGACGAGTTCGCATCGGTGATGGCGTTTGTACGCGACAACGACATCAAAGCGTTCATCACGGCAGGCAACTGCTCGGAGGTCTATGGCACGTGGATAAAACACAAGAAACGCCACGGACACATAGAAATAGACGAATAAAACTAATAGAAAGGAATACAATGATGAAACCGACGTTGTTTATTTTGGCTGCCGGCATGGGCAGTCGTTACGGCGGACTGAAGCAGATAGACGGCTTGGGTCCGAATGGGGAAACGATAATGGACTATAGCGTGTTCGACGCGCTACGGGCAGGCTTTGGCAAAGTTGTTTTTGTCATTCGTAAGGATTTTGAGGAGGACTTCCGCAGGGTGGTGCTCAGCAAGTATGAGAACCATGTGCCGTGCCACGTGTGCTACCAGTCATTAGACAAGGTGCCCGCAGGCTACACCTACAACCCCGAGCGCACCAAACCGTGGGGCACCAACCACGCGGTGCTGATGGGCAAAGACCTTATCAAAGAGCCGTTTATGGTGATTAACGCCGACGACTTCTATGGCAAGGAGAGTTTCGAGGTGATGGCTAAGTTTCTGCGTGATGTGGACGGCAAGCAGGGCGAATACTGCATGGCAGGCTACCGCGTGGGCAACACGCTGAGCGAGCACGGCAGTGTGAGCCGCGGTGTGTGCGCCACGGACAAGTTCGGGTACCTGACCGACGTGGTGGAGCGCACTTCGATAGAGTCGAAAGACGGGCATATCTGCTATCTGGACGAGGACGGCAAGGACGTGGAGATACCGTTCAATACGCCTGTGAGCATGAACATGTGGGGCTTCACGCCGGAGTATTTCGAATACACCGAGGAGGCGTTCAAGCAGTTCCTGAAAGAGAACGGGCAGGAGATGAAGAAGGAGTTCTACATCCCGACGCTGGTCAATGACCTCATCAAGGCGGGCAAGGTGACATGCCAAGTGCTGGACACGCCCGCCAAGTGGTTCGGCGTGACGTATGCCGAGGACCGTCAGATGGTAGTGGACAAGATTCAAGCCCTTGTGAATGAAGGCGTTTACCCGAACAAACTGTTTTGATTATGGCACGTATATTGGTTACCGGCGGTACGGGCTATATCGGTTCGCACACGGTGGTGGAACTGATGCAGCAGGGGTATGAGGTGGTCATTGTGGACAACCTGAGCAACTCCAACGAGGGTGTGCTGGATGGCATTACCGCCATCGTAGGACGCCGCCCCGAGTTCGAGAAAGTGGACTGCAATGACAAGGCGGCAATGGACGCGGTGTTTGCAAAGTACGCCGACATCGTAGCGGCTATTCATTTCGCAGCCAGCAAGGCAGTAGGCGAGTCGGTGGAGAAACCGCTGATGTACTACCGCAACAATATCGGGTCGCTGCTGACGTTGCTGGAACTGATGAAGGCGCACGGCGTGCAGAATATCGTGTTCTCCAGTTCGTGCACGGTGTACGGACAGCCGACGGCAGAGCATCTGCCTGTGGACGAGACCGCACCTATCCAGCCTGCGCTGTCGCCATACGGTAACACCAAGCAGATAAACGAAGAGATTATCCGCGACGAGGCGCATGCCGACAAAGACTTGCACGCCATTCTGTTGCGTTACTTTAACCCGATAGGGGCGCACCCGTCGGCATTGATTGGCGAATTGCCCAACGGGGTGCCCAACAATCTGTTGCCGTTTGTCACGCAGACGGCGGCGGGGTTGCGCAAGGAACTGAAAGTGTTCGGCGACGACTACAACACGCCCGACGGCTCGTGTATCCGCGACTATATCTATGTGGTGGACCTCGCGAAGGCGCACGTGAAGGCTGTGGAGCGTATGCTGCAGGGCAAGGCTTCGGAGCAGGTGGAGGTGTTTAACCTCGGCACGGGGCGCGGACTGAGCGTGCTGGAGATTGTCAATACCTTTATGCAGGTGACGGGCGTGAAGATACCGTATCAGATTGTTGGCCGCCGCGAAGGAGACATCGAGCAGGTGTGGGCGAACCCCGAAAAGGCGAATACCGTGCTGGGTTGGAAAGCCGAGACGCCTGTGGGTGACGTGCTGCTGAGCGCGTGGAACTGGGAGAAGAGACTGAGGTCGCTATGACGTTGTATCCGCTGAAGTTCAAGCCGCAGTTGCTGCCGAAGGTGTGGGGTAGTGAGTCATGGGAAGTGTCTTGCTACGGCGAGCACGTGTCGGAGGTCGAGAACGGGCAGTTGGCAGGCGATAGTCTGCAGGACCTGTTGGAGACCTATATGGCTGATTTGGTGGGTGATAGCGTGTATGAGATATACGGCAACCGTTTCCCGCTGTTGGCAAAGTTCATTGATGCGCAGGACGACTTAAGCGTGCAGGTACACCCCGACGACGAGACGGCGTACGACCGCCATCGCGAGTTGGGCAAGACGGAGATGTGGTATGTGGTGGATGCCGAGGAGGATGGTTCGCTGATTGTCGGTTTCGCACAGGATACGGATATGGAGGAGTTGCAGGAGGCGTTGAAACAGCACCAGGTTACGGACTTGCTGCAACGTGTTCCTGTACAGCAGGGCGATGTGATATTCCTGCCTGCGGGAATGGTACATGCCATCAACCGCGGTGTGAAAGTGGCTGAGATACAAGAGTCCAGCGACATCACCTACCGTATCTATGACTACGAGCGCCCCGGATTGGATGGCAAGTTGCGCCCGTTGCACATTGAAGAGGCCATTGAAGTGATTGATTACACGGCATGCGAACAGCCCAAGGTACAGTATGAGCCGTTGGAATTGGGTGCTGTGAATCTGCTTAAAGACACGCATTTCACTACCAACCTGCTGTGTTTCAATCGGGTAATTGAGCGAGACTATGCTCCGTTGGATAGTTTTGTTATCTATATGTGCGTGGAGGGTGAGGCTACTATTGAGGCAACGGAATGTGGTGAACCGCCATTGCACATCGGCAAAGGCGAGTCGGTGCTAATACCTGCGTGCTTGAATGATATACGTTTAACCCCTATAAGTCCTACTAAATTCTTGGAAATATACGTAGGATCATAACTGACAACGATATATGGCAATGTGCAATGTACAACCGGTCATTGTGAATAGCGGTGTTCGCATCCTCACGGGCAGGGTGCGGACGCTTGTTTTGTTGATGGTTGGTTATATGTTGGTTAGTCTTTGTTCTTGTTCACGCCTTGAATTGGACGGCATGCATACACAGCGGACTGTTGTCAAACAGGAGAAGTATGCAATGCAAAAGACACAAGAGGTCATTCAGGCAGTCAAAGATAATGACATGAATGCCCTAAAAGCCCTTTCCGACCGAGATGACAATGTTATGTTCTTCATTTACAAGGGTAATGATGTGTTTTATTGGTCTGACGCATGGATTAATTCTTCGGGACTGCCCATCCATCGGGTTTTCGATAAATGGGTATTCAAACGATGGAACAATGCTTGTGGCATATGCCGCCGTACGAAATTTGATGATTATTTTGTTCTTGTCATCATACCCGTTAAGTACGAATATTCTCTGACCAGCGAGCAGTTGCATAATTCTTTTATAAAACCATTTCGGGGAGACGAGAACTGGACACTCGTATTTCAGGATGGCGATAAAAATCACTACCACCCGATTTATTCTGACGACGGTTCTTTTCTCTTTTCTATTTGCAATCTGCCGAATACAGCACGTCATGCGGTCGGTTCCAATATAGCGCGGAACTTTTCTTACCAATCTATTTTTACTTCCGGTGAGCGGCAGGACGAGGCATCGCGCTCCAGATTGCGTGTGTACTATACGCTCACCATCATACTTTTTTTTCTTTTGGCTGCTATTGCAGTGTTTTGGCTGATTCGCTGTCGGGGTTTTCGAAGAATGTCATTGGGGGGGAAGTTTCAACTGATATTGGTATCGTTGCTTACGGTCGTATTTTTATCTAATTTTATTCTTTCTGTGGTGTATATTCGCAAGATGTTTGTGGCCCGACAGGAACATAATTTGCAGAAGAAGGCACAATATGTACAGAGTGCCCTGCAGAATCTTTATTTCTGGGACATTGAATTGACTCCACTTTACGAAGAAGGTCTTAGCATAGATTTGCGCGACCTGAGTTATGCCTATGAGTCTGATATTCATGTGTATGACATGGAGGGAGTATTGATAGGCAGTTCGGCATCCCAACTATTTGAACAGGGCATCCTATCGCGCTATATATCCCCAAAACCATTTTTCGGCAACGCTACGCGGGTTCAATATGAACACATTGGTAATGTACGCTATTTGACAGCATACACCGAGTTTTATAATGGCGCCTACGAGCAGATAGGTTATATAGCCTTGCCGTATTTCATCTCACAAGACCAGATTGACGCCAATGTGGACAATTATGTGGTATGGCTTTTGCCTTTGTACCTTGTTTTGTTGCTCATCACGATTTTTGTCACGTGGATTGTAGCGCATATTCTTTCTAAATCGTTGGGGGCTATTAGCAAAAATCTGCAAAACTATCGTTTGGGAGACAAAGGTGAACATATAGACTACTTTTTTCAAGACGAAGTGGGTGACCTTGTGCACCACTACAATGAGATGATGGACGCCCTTGCCGAATCCTCCGATCGGCTTGCCCGTACCGAGCGCGAAGCCGCCTGGCGAACTATGGCAAGGCAGGTAGCCCATGAGATAAACAACAGTCTCACACCTATGAGATTGACTCTCCAGCAGATGCAACGCCTAAAGGGCACTGACCGTTTCGATCAATACTTCGACCGCTCCACCCGTGTGCTTATTGAACAAACAGACAACCTGAGCAACATTGCCTCGTCGTTCTCTTCGTTTGCCAAAATGCCCGAAGTCAACCCCACGGAAGTGGACATTGCGCAGAAGTTATCATCATGTATCGCATTGCTTGGCAACAATCCCGACGATATCCCTCTGCGCTATATAGGTCCGAATAGCGGCGTGATGGCCATAGCGGATGCCGACCAGATTACGCAGGTCTTCACCAATATCGTTCGTAATGCCACGCAGGCCATGGCGGGACGGGAAAATAGCGACATCATTATCATTCTCAAAGAATTGCCCGTGGAGCAGCAGGTGGCAAAAGGACTGGATAACGATAGCCGTTGGGTGGAAATATCCTTCTCCGACAACGGCCCCGGCATACCTCCCGAAGTGCGTGACAGGGTCTTTGTGCCCAACTTCACCACCAAATCAACGGGCATGGGGCTCGGGCTCGCCATATCCAAGAATATCGTGGAAGGAAGTAACGGAAAAATATGTTTTCAAACATCAGAAAAAGGTACGACATTCTTTGTATATCTCAGAAAAAATATGTAATTTTGCCGCCTGTTAGCGGATAGCAAAGTGTAAGCAAATGCGCCAACAAACGTATTAACCAAAATACATTTAATTAATTAAACCATGAAGGTAGAAACAATTATGCAGCAACTTGCTGCAAAGCACCCGGGCGAAGCAGAATACCTGCAGGCAGTCCAGGAAGTTCTCGAGTCCATCGAGCCAGTGTACAACCAGCATCCTGAGTTTGAGAAAGCCAAGATCGTAGAGCGTATGGTAGAGCCGGATCGTATCTTCACGTTCCGTGTCACTTGGGTGGATGATAAAGGCGAAGTGCAGACCAACCTTGGTTATCGTGTACAGTTCAACTCGGCTATCGGTCCCTACAAAGGCGGTCTCCGTTTCCACAAGGCTGTTACCCCGAGCATGTTGAAATTCCTTGGCTTCGAGCAGACATTCAAAAACGCACTCACCACGCTGCCTATGGGCGGTGCCAAGGGTGGTTCCGACTTTGACCCCGTAGGCAAGTCCGACGCTGAAATCATGCGCTTCTGCCAGGCATTCATGCTGGAGTTGTGGCGCTGCATTGGTCCTGACCAGGACATTCCTGCAGGTGACGTAGGTGTAGGCGGTCGTGAAATCGGCTTCCTCAACGGTATGTATCAGAAGTTGGCTCGCCAGTACCACACAGGTGTTCTCACCGGTAAGGGTATGACATGGGGTGGCTCTATCCTCCGTCCTGAGGCTACGGGCTTTGGTGCACTCTATTTCACACAGCACGTTCTTCATACTGCAGGTCACGACATCAAGGGCAAGACGGTGGCTCTCTCCGGCTTCGGCAATGTAGCATGGGGTGCTGCTATCAAGGCTAAGGAGTTGGGTGCCAAGGTGGTTGCTATCTCGGGTCCGGACGGCGTTTGCGCTATCCCTGAGGGTATCACCGACGAGATGATTGACTACATGCTCGTTATGCGTGCTTCCAACCGCAACAAAGTGCAGGATATGGCTGACAAGTTCCCCGCACAGGCTCATTTCACCGCAGGCAAGAAGGCTTGGTCGGTTAAGTGCGACATCGCTCTGCCTTGCGCTTTCCAGAACGAGTTGAGCGAAGACGACGCTAAGGAGTTGGTGGCTAACGGCACATGGTGCTGCTGCGAGGTAAGTAACATGGGTTGCCAACCCGGTGCTATCCACTACTTCCAGGCTCAGCCGGGCTTCCTCTTTGCTCCGGGTAAGGCTGTGAACGCAGGTGGTGTGGCTACTTCGGGTCTTGAGATGACGCAGAACGCCGAGCACCTCAGTTGGACAGCCAAGGAGGTTGACGAGCGTCTCCACCACATCATGCAGTCCATCCACGAGCAGTGCGTTAAGTTTGGTACCCAGCCCGACGGCAAGATCGACTATGTCAAGGGTGCTAACATCGCCGGCTTCATGAAGGTGGCTCAGGCTATGTTGGAGCAAGGTACTATCTAATCGCGCACAACGTACTCCCTAATATAATAAGGTATGTACACCGAGTTTCAAAAGCACCTGCAGACCACCTTGCAAGACATCAAGGACGCAGGGCTTTACAAAAACGAACGTATCATCATCACGCCGCAATCCTCCGCCATCAAGGTGGAGGGCGGCAAAGATGTGATCAACTTCTGCGCCAACAACTATCTGGGCTTGGCAGATAGCAAGGAACTCATCCAAGCGGCTAAAGACCGTATGGACGAGCGCGGATATGGTATGGCTTCGGTGCGTTTCATCTGTGGTACGCAGGACACCCACAAGCAACTCGAAAAGGCCATCTCCGATTTCTTCGGCACCGAGGATACCATCCTCTATGCGGCTTGCTTCGACGCGAATGGCGGTCTTTTCGAGCCCCTGCTCACCGACCAGGACGCTATCATCTCCGATGCCCTCAACCACGCCTCGATTATCGACGGTGTGCGTCTCTGCAAGGCAGTGCGCTATCGCTATGCCAATGGCGATATGGTTGACCTCGAAGAGCAACTCAAAAAGGCGCAGGCACAGCGTTTCCGCATCATCGCTACCGACGGCGTCTTCTCCATGGACGGCAATGTCTGCCCGCTGGACAAGATTTACGAGTTGGCACAGAAGTACGATGCCATGGTCATGGTGGACGAGTCCCACTCGGCCGGTGTCGTAGGCAAGACCGGACACGGTGTCACCGAACAGTTCAACCTCCGCGGCAAAATCGAGGTACTCACGGGTACCCTCGGCAAGGCTTTCGGTGGTTCGGTAGGTGGTTTCACCACAGGTCGCAAGGAGATTATCGACCTCTTGCGTCAGCGCAGTCGTCCCTACCTATTCTCCAACTCTATCCCGCCTATGATTGCGGCTGCAGGGTTGAAGACCTTCGAGATTCTCACCCGCAGCAACGAGTTGCAGGACCGCTTGCACGCCAACACCGACTACTTTGTCAGCAAGATGAAGGAAGCAGGCTTCGACATCAAACCCACCCAATCCGCTATCTGCGCAGTCATGCTCTACGACGCTCGTCTGAGCCAGGAGTTCGCTGCCGCTTTGCAGGACGAGGGCATCTATGTTACGGGCTTCTACTATCCTGTTGTGCCGCAGGGGCAGGCGCGTATCCGCGTCCAACTGTCGGCTGCGCACACGCGCGAGCAATTGGATAAGGGTGTTGCCGCTTTCGTCAAAGTGGGCAAAGCACTGGGTGTTCTGAAATAATCTTTTCTATGCCGCGGGCGTATGCCTGCGGCATATTAATTGCTGAACAAATGAAAGCGTTAGTAAAAAGATATCCCGAATACGGCATTTGGATGGAAGACGTCCCGATGCCCGAAGTCGGAGTCAATGATGTCCTCATCAAGGTCACCAAGGCTGCTATCTGCGGCACCGACCTGCACATGTACAAGTGGGACAAATGGTCGCAGACGCACTGCAAACCGCCTTATATTCAAGGACATGAGTTCGTGGGAGTAGTGGTTGAAGTCGGCCCCGGCGTACGTTATGTCAAGGTGGGTGACCGTGTCACTGCCGAGGGGCATATCGTCTGCGGTCACTGCCGCAACTGCCGTCGCGGCATGGGGCACGTCTGCGAAAACACACTCTCCGTGGGTATCACCCGCGACGGTGCTTTTGCCGAGTACGTGTCTATCCCCGAGTCCAACGTAGTGCATCTGCGTCCCGAGATTCCTGACGACTTTGCTGCCATCATGGATCCCTTTGGCAACGCCACGCACACCGCACTGGCATTCCCGCTCTTGGGCGAGGATGTCCTCATCACGGGCGCAGGTCTCATCGGTACCATGGCTGCCGGTATCTGCCGTTATGCAGGTGCCAAGCACGTGGTTGTCACCGACATCAACGAACTCCGCCTTGACATCGCCAAGAAGATGGGTGCAACGCTCACCGTCAACGGCGCGAAGGGCGAGACGGTCCAGGGGGCTATGGAGCAACTCGGTATCCGAGGCTTCGACGTGGGACTCGAGATGTCGGGCGCACCGTCTGCCTTCAACGACATGATTGAGCACATGTACAAAGGTGCCAACATCGCACAACTCGGCATTCTGCCCGAGAATACGCAGGTCAACTGGTCTGATATTATCTTCAACGCACTGACTATCAAGGGCATCACGGGTCGCCGCATGTGGGAGACGTGGTACCAGATGGAGCAGATGCTGCTCGGAGGACTCGACCTCAGTCCTGTCATCACGCACCACTTCAAGTTCGATGATTTCCAGAAGGGCTTTGACGTCATGGTCAGCGGCCAATGCGGAAAGGTTATCTTGGAATGGTAATCACATGGGTTGCAGTGGGCTTTTATGCTCTCTGCAACCCTGTCTTTTGCTCTTCTTGGAGCCAATAAAATAGCAAATTCAACCCCCTGTCCGCCGAGCGACCCCCGACAGACCCGCGATAGACCCCCGAGAGGATACCGAGACCTTGCCGAGAGGATACCGAGTGAACTTCGGAAGAACCTTGGGTGTAGAACCCTTGAATGCCGCGCAACCATCGTTTGTTAATCGAGTTTAACCCGAAACAACCGGCAACCCCGCAGCAAGGGATAGGCAAGGGATACGCAACGGATAGGCAACCCATACGCAAGGGATAGCAATATATAAATAAGGTAACAACTTAAAATTTATGAAGAAAAAACTAATCTTAGGTGCACTGCTCTCTGTGTGCACTTTCGCGTTTGTACAGGCGCAGTCTCGTGAGGGGCTCTCCGAGTACAAACTGGACAACGGTCTCACCGTGATGCTTTGGGAGGACCATGACCAACCCGACGTAACCGGCTACGTAGTAGTCCGTGCCGGTGCCGTGGACGAACCCGCCGAATACACCGGTCTTGCCCACTACCTCGAGCACATGCTCTTCAAGGGTACGCAGCGCATCGGAGCACTCGACTGGGAGAAAGAGAAACCCATGTACGACTCTATCATCGCTTTGTACGACCAATACTCCGAGACTACCGACGAGAAACTGCGCGCACAGTTGGCTACACAAATCAACGAGGTATCCATGCGCGAAGCCAAAGTATCATCTACCGAAGACTTCTTCAACATGATGGACCTCATCGGTGCCGAGGGCGTCAATGCCTACACCTCCTACGACGTAACGTGCTACCACAACTCGTTCCCCTCTGTAGAGATGTATCGTTGGCTCACCATCTTCTCCGACCGACTCATCAACCCTGTCTTCCGTACTTTCCAGGCTGAGTTGGAGAACGTGTTCGAGGAGTACAACATGTACGCCAACGAGCCTTCGTCGCAGGTGCACAACCAGGTCTTCGCGGACATCTATGCAGGTTCGCCCTACGAGCGCAACGTCATCGGTAAGCCCGAGCATCTCAAAAACCCGCGCTTGAGCAAACTCATCGAGTTCTTCAACACATGGTATGTACCTAACAATATGGCACTTATCCTTGTCGGAGACTTCGATACCGAGACCACCAAGCCGATGATTGCCGAGACTTTCGGGCGTTTCCAGCCGAAGGACCTGCCGGTTCGTCCTACCTACCAAGACCCCGCTATGACCGGTTCCAAGCACTACAAGATGGGCTACAACCCGCAGATTGCTTGGGCTTTCCAAGGTGTCAAAGAGGGTGACCCGGACGAGGATGTACTCGGCTTTGTAGTAGCACTTCTCTCCAACGGACAGACCGGTCTCCTTGACAAACTCAATATCAACGGTGATGTACAGGGCGTATATGCTTACTCCGACACCCGCCGCAACACCGGTCGTATCATGATTCAGGCGGTTCCGTACTATGATGCCAACCAGCAGATGTTCGAGTCCGACAAACAGACACAGACTATCGTATTCAACGAGGTCAACAAACTTGTGCGTGGCGAAATCTCTGACGAACTCATCGCTTCCGTTAAGCGTATGTACGACCAGTCGAATAAGGTGGCTGACGAACACTCGTCCACCAAGATGAGCCGCCTTGTCAACTGCTTCACCTATGGCAAGCCTATCGACGACATCTTCACGGCGAATGCCAAGATACAGGCGCTCACAAAGGACGAAATCGTTGCATGTGCCAAGAAGTACTTCGGCGCAAGTTATATGACCCTTTCTTTCGACGAAGGTACCGTGAAGGCGAAGACCCTGCCCAAACCGGCAATCAAGCCGCTCGACCCCGTCAAGGATGCACACTCTGCTTATGTAGAGGAGTTTGCTAAGTTGCCCAAGGGCGAACTCAAGCAGACCTTCAACAACTTCGCAGACGTTACCGTTACTCCCCTTGCCGAGAACGTAACCCTGCACTATACCCCCAACACCAAGAACGACATCTTCTCCCTCACGCTCCGTTACGGCGTAGGCGAGCACGAACTGCCGTTGCTGCCGTGGGCTACATCGCTTATGAACAACGCAGGTATCATGCCCAAGACCGAGGGTAAAGACTTCCAGATGCAACTCGCCAACCTCGGCGCAGACGTGTCCTACGGTTGCTCCGACAGTTACTTCACCATCTCTATCAGCGGTGAAGACAAGAACCTCGGCGAGGTGATGAACCTCATCAACCGTCAGTTGCTCATGCCATACCTCGACACCAAGCAGTTGGACAACCTCAAAGGACAAACGTTCTACTCGCGTTATAGCCGCCAGAAGCGTACGGGTGTGCAGAAGTCTGCCCTTATGCAGTATGCGCTGTATGGTGACAAATCCTCGTATATTGACGAAGTACCCTTTGCAGATGTTTGGGCGCTCAATGGCGGTAAGGTTCAGTCGCTGATTGCTTCGGCTCGTACCTATGCGCTGAATGTGTACTACTGCGGTACCCTGAGCCAGGAGCAACTCGTATCGCACCTGCCTCTCACCGAGGGTATGCAGCCGTCCAACTCGCCGGTTGTCAAAGAGCGTAAGTCGTACGACAAACCGACTATCCTCTTCCTCCCGAACACCAACGTGCAGCAGGCTGACCTCTATTTCTACATCAACGGCAAGCCTTACGATATTGCAGAAGATGTAGTCAACGACGCATTCAACCAGTACTTCTCGGGTGGCTTCACAGGTCTCGTAATGAACGAGATTCGTGTGAAACGTTCTATGGCTTACACGGCGTACGGCGTTGTTTCCACGCCTATTCTCCAAGGCAAGAACACCCATTTCATCGGTTATGTAGGTACCCAGTCCGACAAGGTGGCTGACGCTGTCAATGTCTATATGGACCTTCTCAACGACATGCCTAACGACCCCACCAAGATGGACGCTATCCGTGCTTCGCTCAAGCAGGCACAGCAGACTGCCAAGCCGTCTATGCGTAGCAAGGCTTACACCTATGAATACTGGACCCGTCTCGGTTACACCGACGACCCTGCACGTGTCAATGGACCCAAGGTGGACAACCTTACTTACAACGACATCGAGACATTCTACAAGGAGAACATTCAGGGCAAGCCTGTTACCATTATCCTGATGGGGGACCCGAAGAAGATTGACCTCAAGTCTATTGAGGCAAAGTTGGGATGCAAAGTAACCAAACTCTCACCTTCCAAACTCTTCAAGTCGTTGAACGACCTTGACGTATTCTAATCTTGGATAACGTTTCATAGAATTAAGAGGGCAACATGTTCTAACCTCAGAGCATACGCCCTCTTAATTCTTCCACTATTGTGTCTTTATTCCTTACTCCTTGTTCCTTATTCCTTACTCCTTATTCCTTACTCCTCATGCACCATCGCTCCGGTTTCGTAAATATCGTAGGCAATCCCAACGTAGGCAAATCCACACTGATGAATGTCTTGGTGGGAGAGCGTCTGTCTATCATCACGTCCAAGGCGCAGACCACGCGCCATCGTATTATGGGCATCGTCAATGGCGATGACTTCCAGATGGTGTATTCCGACACCCCGGGTGTGCTGCGTCCCAACTACAAACTGCAGGAGCAGATGCTCGAGTTCTCGCGCTCCGCATTGGTTGATGCCGATGTCTTGCTCTACGTCACCGATGTCCTCGAGAACCCCGAAAAGAACGCCGACTTCCTCGATAAGGTCAAACGCCTAAGTTCCCGCTTAACTTCACGACCTGGTTCTTCTAATATGAACCCCTCCTTTGAAGGAGGGGTAGGGGAGGTCCGAGTATTCCTCGTAATAAATAAAATCGACCTTACCACCCAGCAGACGTTGGAGCAGTTGGTGGAGTACTGGCATCGTCAGTTGCCGCAGGCGACTATCTTTCCTATCTCGGCGCAACAACGCTTTGGCACTGCGCAACTCTTCGATGCCATACGTGATGCCCTGCCCGAATGTCCGCCGTTCTTTCCCAAGGACCAACTCACAGACAAGCCTTCCCGTTTCTTTGTGGACGAGATTATCCGCGAGAAGGTGTTGCTCAACTATGACAAGGAAATCCCGTATTCGGTAGAGGTGGAGGTCGAGTCTTTCCACGACGAGGAGCCTTCCCCCGAGCACCCGAAGGGTATCATTCGTATCAGTGCTGTTATATATGTGGAGCGTGACAGCCAGAAGGGTATCATCATTGGCAAGGCAGGTTCGGCATTGAAGCGCGTGGGCACGCAGGCGCGTCACGATATAGAGGAGTTCTTCGGCAAACCGGTTTACCTTCAGTTATTCGTCAAGGTGGACCGCGACTGGCGTTCCTCCCAGTCCCGCCTCCGCCACTACGGCTACGACCTCAACTAACCCTCAGTTAACCCTCAACTAAATTTCAACTACACCCCAACTAATAATCAGGCACCTTCCTCTTGCCCGATTTCATTGCGCCCGCACTGCGTTCGCAATTGGTAGAAGTAGGAGTTATTGTCTTTCCAACACACGACGCAGTTGTTTTTCCAGCGTGGTCTTGTCGGGTAAATAGAGCATATACCGGCTGACAAACAACTGATTAGAGATACCATCCAAGGCATACTCCATAGTCAGTGTGTCAGCATTGGCACCCAAGACTATACCGATAGGCTCATTATCACCTTCAGTACAAACCTCCTTACGGAAGTAGTTGAGGTAGAAGTTCATTTGCCCGATGTCCTCGTGCTGCACTTCGCCGCGCTTGAGGTCTATCAGGCAATAGCACTTGAGAATCACGTTGTAAAACACCAAATCCACGTAATACTGCCGTCCCGCGACACTGAACCGATACTGCTTGCCCACGAAAGCGAAACCTTTGCCCAATTCCAAGAGGAACTGACTGAGATTATCCGTCAAAGCATTCTCCAAGTCGCTCTCTTTGTACAATAGTCTGTCGGGCAGCCCCACGAACTCCAATACATACGGGTCTTTGATGATGTCTTCGGCAGTCTGTATCTCAATGCCTTCATTGGCGAGACGAAGCACTCCCTCTTTGTCCTTGCTCAGTGCCAAACGGTGAAAGAGCATGCTTTTCATTTGGCGTTTCAGTTCTCGGACACTCCAACCCTCTTTCTCACACTCTTTGGTGTAGAATGATATTTCCAATGGGCCATCGGCTTTCAGTATCTCATAGTAGTGACTCCAACTCAATTTGCGGGACAGTGTCCCGCAAATTGGAAATGCGGAGTATAACTTTCTCATATACTGCAAGTTACTTCTACCAAATCCCTTGCCATATAGGCGTGACAAGTCATTGGAGAGACGGCTGACAAGGTTGCTCCCGTACTCGGCTTTCTCATTGCCATACTGCTCGTATTCTATGATATATTTGCCTATCTGCCAATAGGTATCCACCAAAATGGTATTGACAGAGTATGCCACTTTGGAGCGGGCATCATTGAGTAGCGTGCCAATCTCACCCAATAGAACTTGGTAATTGGTACTTTGCGGAGTATCGCTATTTGAACGTTTACTAATATCTTCCATTGAATTTCAGACTGATTATGTGTGCAAAGATACAAAAAGAAATCAAGTTAGGCAAATACTTTCTAACTTCAACTGCGCAATACACGTTTATCAGTGATTTTATGGTTCCTTCATAGGCTTTAATGTAACCTTATGCCCGACGATGAATTTATTATGAGATTATTGGTGGTAGGCAGGAAGGCGGATAGGAGAGTGGATGCGCAAATCACATCCACTTTGTGTTTTTCCTATTGCCAAAACGAGATGTTTTTTGTAACTTTGCAGGCTAAAATGTCAGGAGCAATGTTAATGCCGTACTACATACCGAGCGTGTTGGAGGCGGGGTGCGATGAGGCGGGGCGCGGACCATTGGCAGGCAGTGTGTTTGCCGCGGCGGTGGTGTGGAGCCCCGATGAGCGATATTGGGAGCATGAGGACCTGGCTTTGCTCAACGACTCGAAGCAACTGACGGAGCATCAGCGTTATCACCTGCGTCCGCTGATAGAGAAATATGCCTTGGCATGGGCTGTGGCAGAGGTTACGGCGGAGGAGATTGACCGCATAAACATCCTGAACGCCTCGATACTGGGCATGCAACGTGCGCTGGCGCAACTGAAAGTGCAGCCGCAGCATATCTTGGTGGACGGCAACCGTTGGAAACCGTATATCCCTGACGGACAGGTGCTTGAGGTGCCTGCGCGCACGGTGGTGAAAGGCGATGGCAAGTACTTGTCAATAGCCGCGGCGAGCGTGTTGGCGAAAACGTACAGGGACGACTACATGTTGCGCCTGCACAAGGAGTACCCGCAGTATCATTGGGACGAGAACAAGGGCTACCCCACACGGGCGCACTATGAGGCGATTCGGCAGTTCGGGGTGACGGAATATCATAGAAAATCATTCAAATTAAACAAATAAGAGTATGGGAATTTATGTGAAACAGGAGGAACAACCTCGTAAAAAACATGGTTGTTTGTGGACGATTGTCGTATGCGCCGTGTTGTATGTGGTGATGTGCGGAGTAGTGGGCGCGATGATGGGGAATATGTTTTCCACACCCACTGCCACATTGGAGGCAAACACTGTCTATCGTATTGATTTGGACGGCGTTCTGGTGGAGCAGGCACCAATAGACAATCCGTGGGCGTCGCTGCTATCCGATATGCCCGGATACAATAGTCAGAGCACGGTCGGGTTAGACGATTTGCTGAGCAATATCCGTCTGGCAAAGGACAATGACAAGGTGTTGGGCATCTATCTGCGCGGCGGCAGCCTGCAGATGGCACCGGCATCCGCCAAGGCGATACGCGATGCACTTATAGACTTCAAGGAGTCTGGTAAATTCGTCATCGCGTATGCAGATGCCTATGGGCAGACGAACTACTACGTGGCATCGGTGGCAGACAAGATTTTCCTCAACCCTGTCGGCAGCGTGGCATGGGACGGACTGAGCGCACAGAAGATGTACTACACACGCATGCTGGAGAAGATTGGCGTGGAGATGCAGATACTGAAAGTGGGTACCTTCAAGTCCGCCGTAGAGCCATACTTCCGTACCTCGATGTCGGACGCAGACCGCGAGCAGACCAAGCAGTATATCAACGGAATATGGGACGAGATGACCGCTTCTGTAGCAGCAAGCAGGCACTTGACAGCAGCACAACTGAACGCGTATGCCGACGAGTGCATGAGTCTGCAGCCCGAACAGAAATACGTGGACTACGGCATGGTGGATACATTGTTGTACATCCAGGACATGGACTCCGTCTTGCGCGCGTACGCGGGTACTAAGGACTACAAGACACTCAGCACCTCGCGCATGGCGACCGTGAAACGCGCATCCGTGAAGGCGAAAGACGAGATTGCCGTGCTCTATGCGGATGGCGAAATCACCGACGACAGCGGCAGTGGCATCGTGGGCACCGAGATGGTGAAGACCATCAAGAAGATTGCCAAGGACGATAACGTGAAAGCCGTGGTACTGCGCGTGAACAGCCCGGGCGGCAGCGCGAATGCCAGCGAGCAGATTTGGCACGCGGTGAAGATGCTGCAAGCCAAAGGGTTGCCGGTGGTAGTGTCGATGGGCGATTATGCTGCGTCAGGTGGCTACTACATCTCGTGCGAAGCCGATTATATCTACGCCGAACCCACTACACTGACAGGGTCTATCGGCATCTTCGGCACCGTACCCAACCTCGGCAAGTTGCGCGACAAAGTGGGCATTGACATCGACGGCGTGGGCACAAACCGCCATTCCGACATGCAGGTGAACATGGTGTACAAAGGCATGAATCCTGAGGAATACCGCCTGATGCAGAACATGGTGGAGCGTGGTTACGACCTCTTCACCCGCCGTTGTGCCGAGGGGCGCGGCATGACACAAGATGCCATCAAAGCCATTGGCGAAGGGCGTGTATGGTTGGGCAAAGACGCCGTGAACATCGGGCTTGTGGACGAACTCGGTAACATCGACAACGCCATCAGCAAGGCTGCCGAATTGGCAGAACTTGAACAGTACGCCATCACCTACTACCCCGAGGCAGAAGACCCGATGGAAACGTTGCTCCGTATGTTCGACAACACCACGCCCGAGGAACGTCTGATGATGCAAGTGCGTGAGTTTGCGTCCCAACCGCGCGTGATGGCACTTATGCCCACCGTTACTATCCAATAACAAGTATCAATCCGATTCTCAAGATATTAGCAACACCTCTCTCGTGGCTCTACGGGCTGGGCGTGTGGGTGCGCAACGAGTTGTACGACAGTCACATTTTGCGCTCACGTACCGTGCCGATACCCACCATCGGGGTGGGCAACCTCGCTGTTGGGGGCACAGGCAAGACGCCGATGACCGAGTACATCGTGTCGCTGCTGGTGTCGCATGGCTACCGTGTTGCCATACTTTCGCGGGGCTATGGGCGCACTACCAAGGGCTTTCGCCTGGCAGGTGCAGACGACACCGCTCTCACTATTGGCGACGAACCGATGCAGATGCACACGCATTTCCCCGAAGTGCCTGTGGCTGTCTGTGCCGACCGCGTGCAAGGGGTACGCCGGCTGCAATCGCTGTTCCCTGATTTGCAGTGCGTGGTACTCGACGATGTCTTCCAACACCGGCGTCTCAGGTGCGGCTACTACGTGCTGCTCACACCCTACGACCGCCTCTATGTGCATGACCAGATGTTGCCTCGCGGGCGGCTGCGCGACCTGCCGGGTCAGAGTCTGCGTGCCAACACCGTGGTGGTCACCAAGTGTCCGCCCACCATGCGCCCCATCGACTGCCGCGTAGTGAGCAACGCACTCCGCCTGCCCTCCTACCAGCACCTCTGCTTTGCCTCTATAGGCTATCCAGCACTCCGTTTGGCGGGCACACCGTTGCTCGTTACGGGCATCGCGCACCCCGAGTATATGCTCCACTATGTACAGCAGCAATACCCTGAGGCTCAACTGCTTACCTTCCCCGACCACCACTCGTTCTCCGATGGTGACATCGAGGCTATCCTTGCCCAATCGGATGCTTTCGACACCGTCCTCACCACCGAAAAGGACTACGCACGTATGCAGCAAACTCCGCTACCCGGGCAGTTGGGTGACAAACTGCAAGTCCTCCCCATTCATATTGACCTCGGGGGCGACCGCGTTGCTTTCGACCGCGAGATACTGCTCTACATAGCCGAAAACAGCCGCCGCACCCAATATCCGCATAACTAACGTAACATGAACATACTGAAACTATTACGCCGATTCATACCCCCTTACCGCGGCTTCGTGGCACTCAACCTCTTCTTCAACGTACTCTCCACGGTGCTGTCGCTTTTCTCTTTCGCCACCATCATACCCGTCCTGCAACTGCTTTTCGGGCTGTCGGATACGCAAACCGACTACATCGCCCTCTCCTCCACGCAGGGCATGGACCAGTTCATCGACGCCGTCAAGAACAACCTCTACTACTATCTGCAAGTCCAAATTGAGACCCGTGGCGGCGAACAGGTGCTGCTCTTACTCGGTGGTTGTCTGGTTGTTATGACCGGTCTCAAGTGTCTCACGGCATGGCTTGCCAATTATTTTATGGTTCCCATACGCACAGGCGTATTGCGTGACTTGCGCGCCCAACTCTACACCAAAGTCGTCAGCCTGCCCATCGGTTTCTTCACCGAGGAGCGCAAGGGCGATGTCATGTCGCGTATGACCAACGACGTGAACGAGGTCGAGGCGAGTATCATGTCCACTCTCGACATGCTCTTCAAGGACCCCATCATGATTCTCGTTTACCTCGTCACCCTCTTCTGCATCTCGTGGCAACTCACCCTGTTCGTCCTCGTGCTGCTGCCCGTCGCGGGCTGGCTGATAGGGCGTATCGGGCGGTCGCTGAAGCGCGCCTCCTCACTCGGGCAGGAGCAGAATGCCGAGATTCTCACCCAAATCGACGAGACCCTCGGCGGGCTCCGCGTGGTCAAGGCGTTCAATGCCGAGCAGAAACTCATCACGCGGTTCATGTCGCTCATCAACGCCACCCGCCGCACCTTCAACCGCATCAACCGCCGCTACTACCTGGCGCACCCCGTCTCCGAGTTCCTCGGCACCGCACTCATCGCCATTCTCCTCTGGTACGGCGGCACGCTCATCCTCTCCGCCCACGCCACCATCGACGCGGCGACGTTCATCTACTACCTCGTCATTTTCTACTCCATCATCAACCCCGCCAAGGACCTCAGCAAGGCGTCCTACGGCATCCGCCGCGGACTGGCATCATTGGAGCGCATTGACAAGATACTCAACACCCAATCCAATATCCGCGAGGTAGCCTATCCGCGCGCGCTGCCCGACTTCCAATCCTGTATCCGCTACGAGGACGTGTCCTTCTCTTATATTGCCGAACGCCCTGTCCTACAGCATATTAACCTCGACATCCGCAAGGGGCAGACCATCGCCCTCGTGGGGCAGTCGGGCAGTGGCAAGACCACTATGGCGGACCTCCTCCCGCGTTTCTATGATGTCACGGGCGGGCGCATCACCATCGATGGCGTGGACATACGCGACCTCCGCACTTTCGACCTCCGCGCCCTCATGGGCAACGTCAATCAGGAGGCGATTCTCTTCAACGACACGTTCTACAACAACATCACTTTCGGCGTCAGCCACGCCACTCTCGATGAGGTACGCCGTGCCGCACGTATCGCCAATGCCGACGATTTCATCATGGCAACGCCTGGGCAGTACGACACCTGCATCGGCGACCGCGGTTCGCGCCTCAGCGGAGGGCAGCGCCAGCGTATCTCTATCGCCCGCGCCATCCTTAAGAACCCGCCCATTCTCATTCTCGACGAGGCGACTTCCGCCCTCGACACCGAGTCCGAGAAACTCGTGCAGGAGGCGCTGGAGAACCTCATGAAGGACCGCACCACGCTCGTCGTGGCGCACCGTCTCTCCACCATCCGCAACGCCGACCTCATCTGTGTCCTCCACGAGGGGCGCATTGTCGAGCGCGGCACGCACACCGAACTCCTCGCCCTCAACGGCTACTACCGCCGCCTCGTCGAGATGCAGCAGTCCTAACCCTATGTGGGGACGACGCGTCCCGCGTCGTCATTCGACCAACGGGTGAAACGGGCTATTTTCTTATGCCGTCAATATGAGCCGGGGACGCGGACGCCATCGTCCGCGGTTATAAAAACGCACGTCCCCACAACCACTGCGCATTCCGTATTATGCATTCCGCATTGTGCATTGTGAATTGTGCATTGTGCATTGATTCTCGGGGTAAGTGTATGAGATTAGTATGTGGTTAGTATGTGATTAGTATGTGATTAGTATGTGATTCCGCCGACCTTGCCGTGACCTTGCCGAGGGCTTGCGGCATGATTGTCCCACTTCTCCCCTCACCTTCATTTGCCACTGCCGTCACGCTAAAAAGCCGTTTTTTTACCATTGCTGACCGAAAAAACACACTTCCCGCTTGTACACCCGAAAAAAAAGTCGTACCTTTGCGCACTTGTACAAGTACGCCGTTTTACCTCGTCTGCTTGCGGGGAAAGCGGTTTGGCGACGAACCAAGCAGAATTGTAAAAAGTAACAAGATAATCTGATTTAATGGCAATGAAACGCACATTAGCACTGACAGTTTGCTTAGGGCTCCATGTGGCTTTGTGGGCTGCATCTGTTACTCCGGCTTCGGGAATACCTGCCTATTATGCTGCCATAGACGGCAAGTCTGGCAAGAGTCTGTTCGACGAAATACACGCCATCGCCAAGGTAGGGTACCATTCTCTGGGCTATGACGGTCTGTGGAGTGCTTACAAAGAGACAGACTTGCGTGCCGATGGCACGATTTGGGATATGTACAGCGATTGTGATTTCCGTTTCCGCAACGACCAATGTGGAACGTATAGTGTGGAGTGCGATTGTTACAACCGTGAGCACTCCATTCCGAAATCGTGGTTCGGGGGGGCTAAAACCAATCCCGGTTGTGACATCTTCCATATCGTACCCACAGACGGCAAAGTAAACGGTATGCGCAACAACTACCCGTTTGGTGAGGTAAGCAGTGCCTCCTATACATCGGGCAATGGCAGCAAGTTAGGCTCGTCAAAGAACGTTTCGGTGACGGGAAAAACCATTGTTGGAAACAGCGGCGTATCGGCTAAATGTTCTGACAAAGTATTTGAACCCGTGGACGAGTACAAGGGTGACTTCGCCCGTGCTTATTTTGGCACGATGATTAAATGGGCGGGTGATTATCAAGCGTTTACATCCGGTAATGGCTCATCTATCTTCAGCGGCACCTATACGGCTTCGGGCTACTTCGGACTGACTAAGTACGGGGTGGCTCTTTTGTTGAAGTGGCATCGCGAAGACCCTGTGGCGCAAAAGGAGATTGACCGCAATAATGGTATTCAGAAGACACAAGGCAACCGCAATCCGTTTATTGACTACCCGTACTTGGCGGAGTATATCTGGGGTGAGCGTGCGGGGGAGTCAGTGGACTTGGACAGATTGATACATTCCGGGGATATCCGTTTTATTCCCGATGAGAGCAACGGGTATGACAATACCCCGTCTTCGATAGACGAAATATCTGTGGATGAGAATGTTACGGCAATTAAAATCCTGCGCGACGGGCAGTTGCTGATATTGCACCAAGGTAAGTTGTACAATGTGTGCGGGCAACCCGTAACAGCCGAATAATGACTATGGATATAGTAAACGAAATACGCAGACTCTGCACCGAGAAGAACGCCATCATCATGGCGCACTACTACCAACGCCCTGAGATTCAGGACGTAGCAGACTTTATAGGCGACTCGCTGGCGCTCGCGCAGCAGGCAGCCAAGACCAACGCCGACATCATCGTGATGTGCGGCGTGCATTTTATGGCGGAGACGGCAAAGATTCTCTGTCCCGACAAGAAAGTGCTGATACCCGAACCCAAGGCAGGGTGTTCGTTGGCGGACAGTTGCCGTGCCGAAGACTTGCAGGCATGGAAACAGCAACATCCTGATTATCAGGTAGTGTCGTATGTCAATACGAGTGCGGCGGTGAAAGCGCTTACCGATGTCGTTGTCACCAGCAGCAATGCCCTGAAGATAGTGAACCAACTGCCCGCGGATGCGAAGATTCTGTTCGGTCCCGACCAGAATCTGGGCAACTATATCAACTCCCTCACGGGTCGCCACATGGAGTTGTGGCAGGGCGCATGCCACGTGCATTCGCGCTTCTCAGCGGAGGCGTTGTTGCAACTCAAGCAGCAGCACCCCAATGCTAAAGTATTGGCGCACCCCGAGTGCAAACAGGTAATACTCAACCTCTCCGATGTCATAGGCTCCACGCAAGCCTTATTGAATTACGTGCGCGCGCACGAGGACGAGAGGCAGTTCATCATCGCCACGGAGAGTGGTATCCTGCATGAGATGCGCAAGGCGTGCCCCGATGTGGAGTTCTTGCCCGTGCCGCCGGAGGTGACAGAGGGCGTCGGTTGCAGTTGCAACGAGTGCGAATATATGCGCATGAACACGCTGGAGAAACTCTACGCCTGCCTGCGCGACGGGAGCAACGAAGTCTTTGTGCCGCAAGACATTGCCGCCAAGGCGGTATTGCCTATACGTAAGATGCTGGAAATGAGCAAATAATAATCATCCAATATAAATCAATTTAATCATGGCAGAAGAAAAATTGAATTTGTTGGCAGATTTTCCCGCCATCTCTACCAAAGAGTGGAAGGACAAAATCATCGCTGACTTGAAGGGTGCCGATTTCGACAAGAAACTCGTTTGGCGCACCCCGGAAGGCTTCAATGTGCAGCCTTTCTATCGTCAAGAGGACCTCAAAGGACTCAAGACCACCGTTTCGGCACCTGGGCAGTTCCCCTATGTGCGCGGAACGAAAACCAACAACGAGTGGGCTATCCGCCAGAACATTTGCGCTTGCAAGAACGCGCGCAAAGCCAATGCCAAGGCACTTGAAGTGCTCAACAAAGGCATCACTTCACTTGGTTTCTGCTTGGATGCAGAGAAACTTAACTACCACTTTATCAAGGTGTTGCTTGATGGTATCAAGGCTGACGCCATTGCTATCAACTTCAGCATCTGCCCTTGCGTGGCTCCTGAGTTGGCAGGTATCCTTGTCCGCTACTACGGACGCTCGGGCTACGACTTCAAGAAGGTGGTAGGTTCCATCAACGTGGACCCGATGAAGCAGATGCTCATCAAGGGCAAACCCCTCACCCGCGAGCAGGTTACGGAGAAGATTGTGGCTACCGTCAAGGCTGCCAAGTCGCTGCCTAACTACCGCGTAGTAGGCGTTAACTCTGTGATTCTCAACAACTCAGGTGCTTATTGCGCACAAGAGTTGGCGTATACTCTGGCTTGGGGTGCAGACTATATGACTATGCTCACCGAGGCAGGCATTCCTAACTACCAGGCTGCACGCGCTATCCGTTTCAATATGGGTATCGGCGGCAACTATTTCATGGAGATTGCCAAGTTCCGTGCTGCTCGTCTGCTGTGGGCTAAGATTGTAGAGGCTTACAAGGCTCCTACCTTCACTACCGCCCTCAAAGAGGCTGCCAAGATGAATGTCTGCGCAGAGACCAGCCGCTTCAATATGACTGTCTTCGACGCCTATGTCAACCTCCTCCGCTCGCAGACCGAGACCATGTCCGCTGCCCTTGCAGGTGTTGACGAGATTGTCGTTACTCCGTTTGATGTAACCTTCGAGCAACCTACTGACTTTGCAGAGCGTATCGCCCGCAACCAGCAGTTGCTGCTCAAGGAAGAGTCGCACTTCGATAAGGTGGTTGACCCCGCCGCAGGTTCCTACTATCTCGAGAACCTCACCCACGCTATCGCTACCGAGGCTTGGAAGCAGTTCCTCGCTATCCAGGAGCAGGGCGGTATGTACGAGATGATTGCCGCAGGCAAGGTGCAAGCCGACATGCAGGCTAACCTTACCAAGCGTCTCGGCGATGTGGCTAAGCGTAAGGAGATTCTGTTGGGTTCCAACCAGTTCCCGAACTTCAACGAGAAGGCTGCCAAGAAAATCAAGACCACAGGTTGTGGTTGCGGTTGTGGTACTTGCTCCACCAAGCCCGATGGCGCATTGGCAACGCTGCCTGTGGCTCGCGCTGCAGAGGAGTTCGAGGCTCTGCGTCTTGAGACGGAAGCCGTTAAGAAACAGCCGGTTGCTTTCATGCTCACCATCGGCAACCTTGCTATGCGTATCGCGCGTGCACAATTCTCGTGCAACTTCCTCGCGTGCGCAGGCTACAAGGTCATCGACAACAACGGTTTCGCCACTGTGGCTGACGGTATCAAGGCAGCCCGCAAGGCAAAGGCGGACATCATCGTGCTCTGCTCCAGCGATGACGAGTATGCAACCTACGCTCCTGAGGCTTGGAAGAAACTGCAAGGTGCCAAGGAACTCTTCATTGTGGCAGGTGCACCTGCTTGCATGGAGGACCTCCAGAAACTCGGTATTGAGAACTTCATCAACGTCCGCAGCAACGTCCTCGAAACCCTCAAGAAATTTAATGCTTTGCTTCTCAAGAGTAAAGAGTAAGGAATAAGGAATAAAGACTTATTACATTCTACTCTGGAAGAATAATATATTGAAATCATAAACTTAGGAAGAAGATTAAAGTTAAAGACAATCATGTATCATAACTTCCGCAAATTGGACATTTGGGTTGATGGCATAGAACTTGCTGATAGCATCTATACCATCACATCTGCATTTCCTGTGGAGGAGCGTTATGGTCTTTCGTCACAGATGCAACGTGCCGCAGTTTCTGTGTCTTCCAATATCGCGGAAGGAGCAGCCAAAGATAGTAGCAAGGATTATTGTAGATTCTTGGGTATATCATTGGGCTCTTTGTATGAATTGGAAACGCAATTGGAGATTGCCAACAGGCGTGGTTATGTTGAAACGGAATTGTACTACACAATTCTCATCAAAATAACCAGTTTGCAGCGGCGGGTGTTTACTTTTCGCCAGCACGTGAGCACCGATGTGACTAATTAGTCTTTTTTCTTTACTCCTTATTCCTTATTCCAAACGAAGTTATGAAACCTAATTTCAAAGATATTGATATCAACAAAGTGGCTACTTCACACGTAGAAGGAGCCGTTGAAGCCGATTGGAAGACGCCCGAACTCATTGACGTCAAGCCAATCTACACAAAAGAGGACCTTGAAGGCATGGAGCATCTCAACTATGCTTCGGGTATTCCTCCATTCTTGCGTGGCCCCTATAGTGCCATGTATCCTTTGCGTCCTTGGACTATCCGCCAGTACGCCGGTTTCTCCACCGCGCAGGAATCCAACGCTTTCTATCGCCGCAACCTTGCCTCAGGTCAGAAGGGTCTGTCTGTGGCTTTCGACCTTCCTACGCACCGCGGCTACAACGCTGATAACATGCGTGTTGTGGGCGATGTGGGTAAGGCTGGTGTAAGTATCTGCTCGCTTGAGGATATGAAAGTCCTCTTTGCAGGTATTCCTTTGAACAAGATGTCCGTCTCCATGACCATGAACGGTGCCGTGCTGCCTATCCTCGCGTTCTACATCAATGCAGGTCTTGAGCAGGGTGCCAAACTCGAAGAGATGGCAGGTACTATCCAGAACGATATTCTCAAAGAGTTCATGGTGCGTAACACCTATATCTATCCGCCTAAGTTCTCGATGAAGATTATCGCCGACATCTTTGAGTACACCTCGCAGAAGATGCCTAAGTTCAACTCTATCTCTATCTCCGGCTACCATATGCAGGAGGCAGGTGCTACTGCTGATATTGAGTTGGCTTACACGCTTGCCGACGGTATGGAGTATCTCCGTGCAGGTGTCAATGCTGGTATGTCAGTCGATACTTTCGCACCGCGTCTGTCTTTCTTCTGGGCTATTGGCATGAATCACTTCATGGAGATTGCCAAGATGCGTGCAGGTCGTATGTTGTGGGCTAAGATTGTCAAGTCTTTCGGCGCCAAGAACCCGAAATCCATGGCTCTCCGTACCCACTGCCAGACTTCCGGTTGGTCGCTCACGGAGCAGGATCCTTTCAACAACGTAGGTCGTACTTGTATTGAGGCGATGGGTGCTGCGTTGGGTCACACCCAGTCTCTGCACACCAATGCGCTTGACGAGGCTATTGCTCTGCCTACCGACTTCTCCGCACGTATTGCCCGTAACACCCAGATTTACATACAGGAAGAGACCAAGGTCTGCAAGCAAATCGACCCGTGGGCAGGTTCCTACTATGTAGAGAGCCTCACCAAGGAGATTATGGACAAGGCTTGGGAGCATATACAGGAAATCGAGAAACTCGGTGGTATGGCTGCCGCTATCGAGACCGGTGTGCCTAAGATGCGTATCGAAGAGGCTGCTGCCCGTACTCAGGCACGCATCGACTCGGGTACGCAGAAGATTATCGGCGTGAACGAGTATCGTCTCGACCACGAGGATCCTATTGATATTCTGGAGATTGACAACACCGCAGTACGCGAGGAGCAGGTAGCCCGACTCAAAGAACTGCGTGCTAATCGTGACGAGAAAGCCGTACAAGAGGCACTCGCAGAAATCACCAAGTCTGTTCAGACATGGGCTGACGGCGGCAAGGGTGAGAACCTTCTCGCACTCGCTGTCAAGGCGGCAGGTCTCCGTGCTTCGTTGGGCGAAATCTCCGATGCATGCGAGAAAGTCGTTGGACGTTATAAAGCAACTATTAGAACTATTTCAGGCGTGTACGCAGCAGGAACCAAGAACGACAGTGATTTTGAGCGTGCTCAACAACTCACTGCAGCCTTCGCCAAGAAAGAAGGCCGTCAACCTCGTATTATGATTGCCAAGATGGGTCAGGACGGTCACGACCGTGGTGCCAAAGTGGTGGCTACGGGCTATGCTGACTGCGGATTTGACGTGGATATGGGACCGTTGTTCCAAACTCCTTCCGAGGCAGCCAAGCAGGCGGTTGAGAACGATGTTCACGTTCTCGGCGTTTCCTCTTTGGCTGCAGGTCACAAGACCCTCGTGCCGCAAGTTATCGAGGAGTTGAAGAAACTTGGTCGCCCTGACATTATGGTTATCGCCGGTGGCGTTATCCCTGCACAGGACTACGACTTCCTTTATAAGGCAGGTGTGGCTGCTATCTTCGGCCCCGGTTCATCGGTAGCCAAATCCGCTTGCACCATTATGGAACTCCTGATGGCTGAGTAATCGTAAATCTCCGATGGTGGCATATCTGCCACCCGTCAATCAAAAAGAGGTCATCCTTGCGGGTGACCTCTTTTGTTAATGGTTTTGTTATAGGATAGTCAGATGTTGGTTATAGGTTGGACTGTTTCTCATTGCGCATTCTTCATTATGCATTGTGCATTGAATTTCTCCCTGACCTTTCCCTGACCTTACCCTGCGGATAGGTCTCAGTCTGTCACTTGGAGTCCGACCAAACGGTCGTACCGCCCGCCGAAGGGGCGGTAGTACACGTATATGGTGTATTCGTTTTTTGTCTGCCAATGCGAACCCTCTACGGGCAAAAGGGTGGCAGGTGTCCCGCTGTCCGACGACACATAGTACAGATAGTCGTATGCGCCCTGTTTCAGGTATGCGTACAGGTAGTAGCATTGTGTATCTGCATCATATTGCATCAGGTTGTCCACCCCGAACCGGTCATAGAACAGTCCTCCGCCCACATACACGTTACCGCTCGTCACGGGGTAGCACACGGGAAGGCAGAAGTGCACCCACATATATTCCGCGTCCACATCAGGCTCGTCGGTCTTTTCCGCATTGATGCGCCATTGGCCGTTGGTGTCGTACTCGGTGAGATAACCCAACCCCTCGCGCCCCGACTCTTTTGCCATCGTGCCGCGCACCTCATCCATGTCCAACACAGCGTGGTATTCACCCTGTGCATAGCGTATCCTGTCCACGTGATAACCTGCATAATACGTGGAGTATGCATCAAAATGACGGAACTCGTTACCGCCCTCAAATATCAGGGACTTTTGATTGATATAGCGGAGTCTGTTCGGCTCCACAAACGTGGGCGTATTCAGCATCACCTGGTTGTCAAGTCTGCCGTTCTGCCGTACCGCGACGGTGACCAGTGACGGGTCCTTCACTTCCAGCCGTGCCGTTTCCACATCCACGTCCAACTGCTGGTACCGCCCGTCGAACTCGATATCCGTATTCGACCGCACTTGCGCCCGTATTCCTGCAATGGGCTCCACCACCGAAAAGCATACGCACGCCACTTCCTTCTCCATATCGCCGTCCTCATAGATACTCAGCGCGTAGTTGCCGCTTGCCAGCAGTTGCATATCGCTGTTGGGGAAGGTCAGCGAGTAGTGCGTATATGCCTGCTGTGTATTGACCGACAATTCATAATCCGTGATGTCTGCCGTGGTGAACCCCCGCAAATACTCGTAACTGCTCAAATCCGACGGGGTCCAGTCCTTGTTCAGGTGGCGCACGGTGTAGGAGTACTGCCGCACATCATGGCTCATCTCGTCGAACGACACCTCCAGCGTATTGCCCGGGTCGCTGCCATCAATGGCGTCCGCGTCATCTCCCAATACCAGAAACGGGCGGCGAAGTGATTGAGACTCCACATACTGAACGCGCAGAGTCCGTATTCCGGGCTGCATAGCGCGTGTCCGGTAAGGCGCAGCATACACGGCGCCTGCCATCCAGACGCCCCACAACAGGGCAATGAGCCGCGCGATATTACAACGTATAGACATATTGGTGATACACATATTTGCCAGTCTAATGCCCGCAAAGTTACGAAAAAACAGGCAATTTACCAAAAACATTTGCGCAAATGAAAAAAAAGCAGTACTTTTGCACCCGCTTTCGGCAGAGGTCTCTGTCTTTGTGGGGAGTGAATGCCACTGTGGCTCAGTTGGTAGAGCAACGCATTCGTAATGCGTGGGTCGGCGGTTCGAGTCCGCCCAGTGGCTCAGAAAAAGTTGTATTGGAGGACGGCACGTTAGTGAATGCTAACGTGCTGTTTTTTTTATGCCAACATGCAATGCCTCTAATGCTAACATGCAATGCCTCTAATGCCAACGTGCAGTACCTTTAATGCCAATGTGCTGTTTTTGTTTGGCGGGTCAGAATTTCCAAGCGAGGTAGTAGTTCAGCCCCCAGTTGGTGTCGTTGCGGAAGCCGAAACCGGGCATATAGTAGGGCAGGGGACCGCCGTCCTTGGCGGTGCGGGTGAAGAGAACTTTCAGACGGACATACCAACCCATTTGGAAACCTTTGGCAATCTGCACCTGACAGCCCGCCACGACCTCACCCCACGCATCCCAGTGGGTTTGGTTGAGGAAAGAAACAGGCACGGTCTGCCAATAGTCCACGTGCTGAACGACATCGGTGAGTTGGTAGGATTGACAAGAGGTGCCTACGCGAAAGCCGACCAGCAGGCAGTTTTCCGATGCCCCTTTCTTCAACGCGCTGATATCCAGACCTATACGACCGAAACCTCCTAACCCCGTGTGGTGTCCGCCACCGGAAGTGCAATCCGCCTGCGCGTAACCGAGTTCCAATGTGGGATACCAGCGGCGTGCCAAACGGACATTCACGGCGAGTTCGTAGTCCTGTATCTTCCCCCCTGAACGTGCTGCCTCAATGACGGGGGAAGCCAAATCCAACTTGAGGCTAAGTCCTTGATAGACAGCCGTGTCAGCATATTCGCGCGCGTTCACAACGGTGGCGAAGAGGCTCAGGATGGTCCATATGAGAAGGGCTCGGCGGTTCACTCGTGCATGTAGATTCGTAAGTTTTCCTGCTCCGTGGTCTCGACAGAGGCATTGACAACGGATACGCTGTCCACGCGAGTGTCGCTGCTTCGTGCGCCCGTAATGGTGTGATACACAGCACATCCGCACGCCAGACTGACGTAGTGCAGCCGCGGGGTATGGGTGATGACAAGGGTGTCCAGTTGGTCGTGGTAGAGGATGAGAAACGCCGTCTCTGTGGTGTCGGGGCGCAGTCCGAGCCCTATCTGCCGGAGCGGGGTGGGGCTGTAGAGCACCGTTTCCGCGCCCACGCCCTGTATGTACAGGCTGTCCCATGTGTCGTAGGCGTGCGTGTTGCCGTCGATGCCGGCGGAGTCCGCCGAGAGGGTGATGATGACGTGCGTATCCAGATTGCGGTCGTAGCAGGTGGTGTCGGGTTCGCATGACGACAACGTGCCCAACAGACATATTAACAAGTACGCGCGCGCGAGGGCACGCGTGCGGAATGGGGTAGTGCGGTCGTTTCGGGGAGTGCTCGGCATACTCGTCGTCATTTTCACGGCAAAAGTAGTAAGTTTCGGGCACGTGGGCAAATAAATATAACAACCCCGCGGCAAGGTCGGCGGAATCACATACTAATCACATACTAATCACATACTAATCACATACTAATCACATACTAATCACATACACTTAGCCCGACAAATACACGAC
>CAKUUM010000011.1 GCA_934692905.1 uncultured Bacteroidales bacterium | reverse complement strand
GTGCCACCCATCTCGAGCAGGCGGGGCAGGTTGCCAAGCGCAAAGGGGCTGCGGTAGTTGTTGAGCAGATGCTTGCTATTGCCGGCGATTATCCTTGTTTCATTGCGGGCGACTTCAACTCGCAGTCTTCCGTTGATGCTGTTCACATGCCGTTCAAGGCGTATTTCCAAAGTGCCTACGACATAGCCGAGACCACACCCAACGCTGACGGCTCCTACTGCAACTGGCAACCGACCTCCACGCACCGTATCGATCACCTCTATGGCCGCTATTATCGTGCCCTCTCCTATATGATGATCACCGAGGATTACGGTCGTTCCTGTACGCCATCCGACCACTTGCCGTTGATGGCGGAGGTAGCCCTTACCCGCCGTCCGCAGACTATTCCCGTCGTTTCGTCGCTCACTGCCGCCGTTGCCGCTTCTTCCCTCGGCGACACCATCGACCTCGGCGGTCAGACTATCCGTAATGAAGTGGTTGCAATCCCGCATTTCCTGACCCTCACCAACGGTACCCTCGACGGCTGTTCCCTTACCGTCCCTTATGCATTGCATCTCTCGCATTGCACCTTCACCCGTTCTGCTACGGCAATCTCTGCCAACGGCTATGCCCTGCGTGCCGCCGATTGTCTCTTTACTGACAACACCACGGACTCACAAGGCGCGGCGGTCAGCAGCAACGGACGTCTCGACCTTACCCGCTGTCGTTTTCTGTACAACACCGCCGCGCAGGGTGGGGCGGTCTCGCAGGTCGGCACCTACTGGGGCGCGACGCTGCAAGGCTGTGTTTTCTCCGGCAATACCGCCAAAGACGGTGCTGCCCTCTATCTCACCAAGACCGAGGATGTGCATGTGGAAAACTCCGCTTTTGTCCGCAACCGCGCAACCGAGACCGGCGCGGTCTCCTGCAACGACCCTACCACCGCCTCGCATTTGCAGTTCGTCAATTGCACCTTTGCCGAGAACACCTCCCGTGCCGCCTCGTCGTTCAAGAACCCGCTCTTCGGCGGCTCCTCTCTGCGCGTCTATGGCGATACCGCTACCGTTCTCACGCTTATCCACACCACCTGTGTCCGCGATACCAACACCTGCCTTACCTCCGCCGGCGTCCCCGCTTCCAACTACAACGGTGCCGCTATCGTCCTTTCGCAAGGCAAACTTAATACCTACAACAGCCTGATAGTCAATCACTATTCTACTGCACAACAGTCCGACCTCTATCTCTCGGACAAAGCCAAACACCTCGCCGATGTGCATACCGTCTATACCTCGGCGCAGCCCGATAATGCCGCCCTCGGTGCAATCACATATCAAGACGATATGCCTTTTGTACCGCTCCTCAAAGATACCTATGCGGGCATTCCTCTCGTCTGCCTCCTTGCCGACGACCTCACCGAGCAGACTTTCGGCGAGGACATCAACGCCGATGGCGTACTCGAATCCTCGCTTACCACTGACTGCCTCGGCAATCCCCGCCCCTCGCCTGCCACCATCGGTGCTGTCGAATACCAAGCCCCGCAGGCTATTCCCACTACCGATAGCCCCACACCCGCTACTACAGGCAAATACCTCATCGGCAATCACATCTGCATTCGTGCCAATGGCACTACCTATACCATACTTGGAACTATTATGTACAATGCTGACAACAATAGGATATTGATAGGTGATTAATAGGTGATTGATAGGTGATTGATAGGTGATTCTCGAGAGAATACCGTATGAATCCCGAGCAAACTACCAGGGACGTGGACACCCCCGTCCGCGGTAATTTGGGTGTGGGGACGACGCGTCCCGCGTCGTTAAGCAGCATATAGACACCGAATCCCAAGCAAACAAACAATAAAAACAACCAAATAATTAATTGTATGAAAAGATTTTTTCTTTCTATGGCGCTTCTCGCTGCCATCTCCGCTTCTGCGGAAACCCGTGTCGAAACGTTTGATCCCAAAGATCCGGCAGACCACAATGCGACAACTTACAACACAAAAATCACACACTTGAATTGCCAATTGACATCTTGGACGGTTCTTTATGGGGGTATTACCTCTAAAGATAATCCAGGACAATTGGGAGCAGACAACTTCGCAGCCATTGTCCGTGCGGCGAAATCCAACGAAGATGGCTATGGTTACCTTGTCAGCGATTCTATAGAAGGGGGCATTGATAGTCTGGCGTTCACATGGAACTCCAATGGTGATGAAAATTGTGATTTGGATATTCGTATTTATATCAATAATGACTCCATTGGTGGTATTTACCATATAGATGAATACAAAAAGGAATCACCTTTCTATACTTGGTCTAAAGGCAATCTAAAACAAGAGGGTAAGTTTGTTATTCGTATCGAGAATAAGACAGTTTCCAATTCTACAAAAAATAAGAAACGCCTCGTCATCGACGACCTTACGTGGACGACCTATACGTCCGTTCCTGTTACACCTACAGCCGTTGCTGATATTGCAACAGAGCCTTCCCTTGTTGACGTATATACGATGGACGGTTGTCTGCTTCGTCATAATGTCCCTGTAGCAGAGGCAACTACAGGTCTTCCTAATGGTGTATATCTTGTCAACAATAAGAAGGTTATCATTGCCCGTTAAGATATTTATCTGTATCTTTGCACCCTATTGAGAGTGCAAAGATACAGATAAACGACACCGAATGACAGAAGAACAACTCCTTACACGGCTTCGCGCGGGCGACCGCCAGGCGTTTGAACTCATCTATCGTGAGTACGCTCCGCGCCTGCACGCCTACTGCCTCAATATCACCAAGTCCGCCGAAGACGCGCAGGATCTGGTGCAGGAGGCGTTTGCCGTGCTGTGGGAGAAGCGCGATACCGTCCGCACGGGCATTGCCTCTTTTCTCTTCGCCATTGTCAAGCACCAACTCATCTCTATTTTCCGCCGCCGTCTCCACGAACCGCAGTATGAGGACTATATCGCCTACGTGAACGATATACGCCTCTCCACGTTCCGCGAACCCATGCTCTACGACGAGTACCGCCGCACTATCGCGGATATACTCCATGCGCTCCCCGAGCAGCAACGCTCCGTCTTTGTGCTTCACCGCCTGCAAGGGCTTTCCCACAAGCAGATTGCCGAGCAACTGCACCTGAGCGAACAGACCACCCGCAACCTCCTCTCTTTGTCCCTCAAAGAGATACGTCAACAACTCCAAAACCGTATACAACCGTGAATTTGTTTAAGAAGTATTTTACCAACCGGCTCACGCCTGCCGACTTGAGCGACCTGCGCCGCGAGGCGGACGCTATGACTGACGGCCAACTCGAGGACGAGATGCGCCGCCTCTGGATGCAGTCCGCCCCCGTGCCTGTTGCCGCCCCGCATCGCCGCCGTTATATCCTCTCTGCCGTTGCCGCCTCTGTGGCAGTCGTCCTTTGTCTCGCAGCGGGACTGCTCTTCTTCGGCAAGGACGACACCTCGGGTATGCTCTGTGTGCAGACCGCTGCCGACGAGATGTGTACGCTCTCTCTGCCCGACGGCTCACGGGTAGTGCTCAACGGCAACAGCACGCTTTCGTATTCGCCAGACGGCTTTACCTCCTCGTCCCGCGCCTTGCAGTTGGACGGCGAAGCCTATTTCGATGTGCAGACCAACCCGAAAGCCCCCTTTGTCATTACTACGCCCACCGTCTCCGTGCAAGTCCTCGGTACGGCATTCAATCTCTGTTCCCGCACGGACGCCGCATCCGATATGCTCTTTCTTGAGCGTGGCAAAGTGTCGTTCCGTGTCTCCGATACGGGTGCTGACTATATCGTTACGCCCAAGCAGAAGATTACCCATTGCCGTACTACGGGCGAGGTCTCTCTGCGCCATTCGGATATGCCTGACTGCGCACCGTGGCGCAAAGGACTGATGGCTTTCGATGCCACGCCCCTGCGTGATGTGATGGTGGAGTTGGCTGACCGATACGGTGTACATATTTCCTACACTTCTATCTCCGACGAACCGTTCACGGGTACGCTCCCCGCCAACGACATCGATGAGGCGCTCCGTATCCTCTCCCTCTGCTACGACCTCCATATCACCTCCACTTCCGACACCCTCATCCTCTCAAGCAAATAAACCATAAATCCTATTGGACTAATTGATCTTATTAGTCCAATTAGCCCAATTAAACTCCTCAACTAATAATGAACTACCTCCTCTTCCTCCAGCACTTCCGCGAGACAACCAATAACCTGCTCTCGCCCTTCCTCCTTGCTGCCTCCGACTTTATCGTCGGCGTCCTGCCTATTCTTATTATCGCTTTCATTTACCTCTGTATCGATAAGCGTCAGGGCTATTTTATGATGACCGCCATGTGGGGCACCTGTGTGGTTAATCAGTTGCTCAAGAACACCTGCTGTGTCTATCGTCCGTGGATACGCAATGCGGCTATTATGCCATATGGCAACTCTATTCAGACCGCCACAGGCTACTCTTTCCCCTCGGGACATACCGAGTACGCCACCACGTTCTTCGGCTCTCTCGGACTATGGCTGCGCCGCTGGTGGGTATGGCTGCTTTGCGTCTTGGCGGTACTCGTCATCGGTTTCTCGCGCAACTATCTCGGCGTGCATACGCCCTACGATGTAGGTGTGGCGATCATCGAGAGTGTCCTCATGCTTTGGGCGTTCTCCGCACTGTTCCGTTGGTTGGATCAGCACCCCGACAAAGATATATGGGTCTTGGTCGGCGGTATCGCTATCCTTATCGCCTATCTCCTCTATGTCTCCTTCAAACCCTATCCCATGGACTACAACGCCGACGGGCAACTTATCGTCAATCCCAAGAAAATGATTACCGACTGCTACTATGCCGCTGGTCTCGCTTTCGGTGTCCTTACAGGCTGGTTTGTTGAGCATCGCTATATCCGTTTCTCTACTTCGGGTAAATGGTCTCTCCGCCTTCTCCGTTTTGCCTTTGCCGCTGCGGCTGTCATTCTCATCCAAAACGTCCTCATTCCCTACCTCCTTACTTTCTGTTCCCCCGACATTGTCCTCCCCCTCGCCAACTGCCTCATGGTCTGGACTATCACGCTCCTCATACCCTTATGCTCTACTGCCTTTGCAGGAAAAAGCAAGTAGTTCTTGTTTGGTCGGTGGAAAATGATTACCTTTGCACCACCCAATTATAGAACGACATTTGTGATGAGTGTACGACAATATCTTTGCGGATATGCAATATCGGTTCGGCAAACCTGCAACAAAAAGCAGGCGAAGTAACACTTCGTCTGCTTTTGATGTAACATATTGATTCATAATGTGTATGTAGTCCCACCGAGAATCGAACTCGGATCTAAGGTTTAGGAAACCCGTATTCTATCCATTGAACTATGGAACCATTGCGGAAAACGCCCTCATCAACGGCGGGAACCGCTTTTATAAGGAGCGCAAGCGAGCCACATTGCGGCTGCAAAGGTACTACATTTTTTTGAGATATGAAAGAAATACTTGATTTTCTTGGTGCTCTTGCCATCAACAACAACCGTGAATGGTTTGAGGCACACAAGGACACCTATACCCGTTGCCGCAAGCAGTTTGAGGAGTTCAGTGCGGAATACCTTCGCCGTCTGAGCGAGATAGATCCCGCACTCGGCGGGCTTCAGCCCAAAGACTGTATCTGGCGTATCTACCGTGACGTGCGTTTCTCCGCGGACCAGCGTCCGTACAAGGAGTGGTTCGGCGTGTTCCCCGCAGCCAAAGGGGGCAAGAAGAGTGACCGAGGCGGCTACTATGTGCACCTGCAACCCGGGCATTGCCTGTTCGCGGGCGGTATCTGGTGTCCGAACAAGGATTTGCTGCATGCGCTGCGCTCTGAGATACTGGCGAACTATGACGAGGTGGAAGATATCTTTGCCAATCCGCAGACACACAAGTACTTCCGCGACTTCGATACCGACCAGATGCTGAAGAAAGTGCCACAGGGTTTCCCTGCCGACTTTGAGCATGCCGACTGGCTGAAGCGCAAGGCGTTCACCTTCTCCACACCGATTAGTGATGAGCAGGTATGTGCTCCCGATTTCCTTGACCATGTGCTGGACATCGCCACGGCAGCCAAACCGCTGAACGACTTTCTCAACTACACATTCGAGGAGTACGGCGAGTTCCCAGACAAGCGATAAGACGCGCGTCCCCGCCCCAAGAAGCGGGGATTATTTTTGCAACAGCAACAGTAGGCAGCGGTGAAGGGCGTCGGTCCAGTAGGGAATGGTGATGCCGAAAGTGCGTTTGATTTTGGTTTTGTCCAAGACACTGTAGTGCGGGCGGGGCGTTTGGTACTGGTATTCGCTCGACAAGATGGGGCGCAAGGTGCAGGCACGTACCTTGTCCGCTGCGTCGGCAGGCAGCATGGGTGCGGCTTGGGCAAAGATTTCGTGGGTGAAATCATACCACGAACATACGCCTTCGTTGGTGAAATGGTAGATACCCGCGTGCCATTCGGGCGCATTGATGGCAGCATAGATAGCCGTGGCGAGGTCGGCAGCATAGGTGGGCGTGCCCACTTGGTCGAAGACCACTCCGAGATTGTCACGCTCTTGTCCCAGGCGGAGCATCGTCTTCACAAAGTTGTTCCCGTACGCGGAATACAGCCAAGCAGTACGGAAGATAACCGCCTGTGGATTAGCGGCTTGCAATAGTTGTTCCCCTTCCCGTTTGGTGCGTCCGTATGCCGTGCGCGGGGCTACGGGGTCGTCTTCGCGACAGGGTATCCAGCCTTCGCCCGAGAACACGTAGTCGGTGCTGATATGTATGATACGGGTACCCGCAAGTGCCAGGTTCTCAACGGCTTGCGCATTGATAAGGCGCGCTGTGGCTTCATCCGCCTCCGCACGGTCCACGTTGGTGTAGGCGGCACAGTTGACAATAAGGTCGATGGAGTGGTCGTGGACAAACGCCAATACCGCTTCATGGTTGGTGATATCCAACTCCGCCACATCGGTGAAGAAATAGGTATGTTGCTTATGTTCAGCCGATTGCACACGCATTTCGGTGCCTAATTGCCCGTTGCAACCTGTGATAAGAATGTTCATAGGGGAATAAAGAATAAGGAGTAAAGAATAAAGACTTATTAGTATATTTGGGGTGAAAACCTTGTATGCGCTCGGCATAGTCGGCTTTCGTTGCCGTCCCGTTGCCGTGTCGTTGCCGTAATTACCCCGAGAAAGACAGCATTGAATTACGATTTAGAACGGGTTGTCGAAGTCACGGAGCAGCGGGTGCTTCTGGTCTTTCTCGCTCAGAATGCGCTTATCCTCAGGCACTTGCCAATCGATGGACAGGTCGGGGTCCGACAAGAGCAAGCCGCCGTCCGCCTCGGGGTGGTAGAGGTTGTCGCACTTGTACGTGAATACCGCCACCTCGCTCAGCACCGAGAATCCGTGCGCGAAGCCGCGGGGAATGTAGAACTGACGGTGGCTCTCCGCGTCCAGTTCGACGGCGTACCACTGCCCAAACGTGGGGCTGTCCTTACGCAAATCGACCGCCACGTCCAACACGCGCCCGACGGCACAACTGACCAACTTGGCCTGTGTGTAGGGCGGTCGCTGAAAGTGCAAGCCGCGTACCACACCATACGAGGAACAGGACTGGTTGTCCTGCACAAAGGTGGCGTCCACGCCCGCAGCGCGATACCGCTCCTCGTTGTACGTCTCCACGAAATAGCCGCGCGCGTCGCGGAAAACCTGCGGTTCGATGACCAGAAGCCCTTTGATGGGGGGTGTTTTTACTTCCATATCGTTTCTATTTTTCGGGTGCAAAGGTACGTTTTTTTTTGCATATGGGCAATATCTTTTTAGAAAAATAATAAAGGGCAGCCTGTATTGCGTATATACTGCACAGGCTGCCCCATTCGGGTGGTTAGTTATTTGCCTTTACTTCACCTCCACGCCGGTGAGGGTGTATGTCTTGCCGTTCCTTTCGATGAGCACTTGCCCGTTGCGGAGCACCTTGCGCACATCGGTGGCAGACGGGGTGAGAGCAGGTGCGCCAATGCCCGTTTCCGTGCCCTTGATGGGTTGCACATTGCATAACCCCCACGCCTCGTGCGCTTTGTATGCCTCTACCGACCCGACAGGTACAAACATGGTGATGTCCGCCGGTGTGATTCCCGCAAATGTATTATACATTGCCCAAGGCGTATTGACGGCATGGCACGTAATCGTCTTGAGGGCTGTACATCCATCAAAGGCTTTTTGCCCCACATAATTGACCGTGCTGCACAGCGTGACGGTTTCCAATTTAGAACAGTTATCAAAGACTGCCATACCAATCTGGGTCATATTGCCCTCTTCAATGGTAACGGAGGTCAATGTCTTACATGTGTTAAAAGCCATCGCATTGATTTCCTTCACGGGGTATGTGGTACTCTCGTGCTTTACCGTGGCGGGGATAACGGCATCGGTGATGCCTTCCACGTAGCCCGATACGTTGGCACTACCATCATCAATGGTGTACTTGAGGTTACCGACTGTGAAGTCCTGCGCCTGTGCATTGGCACCGGCTGCGGCAATGGCAACGATTGCCACTGCGAGAGAAAGAAGATTTTTTTTCATTTGTATTGAACTTAGTTTGTTAATAATTTGATTCTTTTGGGTGTACAATCGGGCAACTTACTTCACCTCTACGCCGGTGAGAGTGTATGTCTTGCCGTTCCTTTCGATGAGCACTTGCCCGTTGCGGAGCACCTTGCGCACATCGGTTTCGGGGGCTGACGTTGTGGCAGGGACTGCCGTTTCGGGTGCGACATCCTGCACCAGACGGACACTGTACGCATTGTTGAAAGCACCACCGACAACAGCCGCCGACCGGTGGTCGAAGCACATCCTCTGTGCCCTCTTGGAGGTGCCACCCGTATAGGTGGACGACCAGTATATCCCTTCCGCGCCTGCATTCCTTACTTGGTTCTGCAGGCTGCGTGTACCCGCAAAAGGCAGGAATACCACGCCTGCGACTTCCATCTGCTCAAACTGCTCGGCAGTGTAGGTGTTGAGTTGGTAGTCGGCGGGTGTATATTTCCATAACGTAGCGTCGGAGGTGCCGTTGGGGATGATGTCCACGGCAATCTTCTGCGGCAAGGCGTCCTCGTCGGGCACCAGCATACATCCCCATACGTCCTCCACGCAGGCTATCGTCCATGGGGTGTGCCGGAAGAGGTAGAGCCATTCGTCTTGGGTCAGCGTGCGCCACTGGTCGGGCTGGTTGCCGCTGTTGATGATAGCGTTGCCGCCCCAGTCCACAAAGGTGGTGTCTTGGTAGAGGCTTTGGTCGTAGAGCGATATGCCGAAGGCGGCACGCTTGTATCGGGTGCTCCAGCCGAAGAGGTCGAGTGCCTTGCCGAAGACCGTATCGCCCGCCGCCGTCACGCGCAGGTTGGCGTTGCCGCGGATATTGTACTGCGTGGGGGCGAATATCCATTGCTCCGTCTCGGTGAGATACTGCAGGTTGCCGCCCGAGAACCGCACCTGTTTGTCGTCGCTGACATGGAACTTGGCAGGCAACGCCTCGTGCTCCACTACCTCGACGCCTTCCACATAGTCCTGCACTAAACGGACGGTGGCTGCTGTACTGCGGTACAACCCATTGGAACGTATTGACACCGAGCCTTGCTGTATATATACAGCGTCCACATTGGATATCTGACCCGGGTGCACCGAAGTGGACCAATACATACCACAAGTTGCACTGTAACTGCCATTGCCAATGCTGTTCTTCGCAGCCGTCAGACAAGCAAATAGGGGGGGGTGAAAACTGTTGATATACAAGCAGTTATGCTGGAGCGGTGCGCTCCTTCCATACAATGGCACGCCTTTGTGTCTTCCATAGAATGGAAGGCTGCAGTGAGGATTGTGAGGTATGAGTATCTGCGCATGCCTAAATCGTATGTTGATTTCGGTGGCAAAGGTAGTGCTTTATTTCAATATACGCAACTATATGCTGCAAAATATGAAAAATAGGCAATATTTTCTTAATGTGAGTTCGTTGTATTCGTACTTGACTATAAAATCGAGACTGCCCGCACTTGTTGGACAGCCTCGATTTTATCTATGCCGTGCAACTTCAGGCAGCCGTTGCACGCAGATATGAGCGATGGATTATTTACTATCAGCCACTTACAACTCCTTCAGCGTTGCCAGCAGGAAGTGGTAGAACTTCTGCACGGTGGCGATGTTCACGCGCTCATCGGGCGAGTGCGGGTGCTCGATGGTCGGTCCGAACGATATCATATCCATGCCCGGATAGTTGCGGCCGATGATACCGCACTCCAAGCCCGCGTGGATGGTGATGATACGCGGCGTGGTGCCGAACTCCTTCTGATAGACATTCTTCATCACTTCGAGGATGTGGCTGTGCAGGTTAGGCTTCCAACCCGGGTAGGAACCCGTGAACTCGGTCTCGGCACCTGCCAAAGCGAATGCCGACTGGATAATCTGGCGCAGTTCCTCCTTGCGCGACTCCACCGACGAGCGGGTGAGGCACATCACCGTGATGCGGTTGTTCTCCATGCCAATCATGGCGAGGTTATTGCTGGTCTCGACGATGTCGGGCATCTCGGGAATCATGCGATATACGCCGTGCGGGCAGAGCGTAATGGCGTGAATAAGAAAGTCTTGCGTGTCCTCGGGCAACTCGGTCTTCGGGCACTCCACGTCCTCGGCGGTGAAACTGATGTTGTCCTCCACGCCGTCAAATTCGCGGATAAAGAGGTCCTCGTAGTCAGCCACCAACTGCTTCATCTCGTCCAGCCCGTCAGCGGGGATGGTGATGACTGCCGATGCCTCGCGCGGGATAGCGTTGCGCAGGCTGCCGCCCTCCACATAAGCCAGGCGTGCCTCGTAGTTAGCCACCGCGTCTTTCAGGAAGCGGAACAGCAACTTGATAGCATTGGCGCGCTGCAGATTGATGTCGCAACCCGAATGACCGCCCTTGCAGCCCTTGATGCTGACGCGCAGTGCCACATCGCCTTCCTCCGTCTCCACGGGCTCGAAGTCAAAACGTGCCGTGGTGTCCACGCCACCGGCGCAGCCCATATAGAGTTCGCCCTCGCTCTCCGAGTCGAGGTTCAGCAGCGTCTTGCCCTGCAGCAGCCCGCCCTTGAGGGCGAAAGCGCCGTACATACCCGTCTCCTCGTCCACCGTGAAGAACGCCTCCAACGGCGGGTGTACCACGTTCTTGTCTGCCAGAATAGCCATTGCGGTAGCCACGCCGATGCCGTTGTCCGCGCCGAGGGTGGTGCCGTTGGCGGTCACCCACTCGCCGTTGTCCTCCACGTACGCCTCAATGGGGTCTTTCTCGAAGTCGAACACCTTGTCCGAGTTCTTCTGCGGCACCATATCCATGTGCCCTTGCAGAATCACACCCGGGTGGTTCTCGTAGCCTGCACTTGCGGGCTTGCGGATAATCACGTTGCCAATCTCGTCCACGATGGTCTCCAAGCCGAGCGAGCGGCCGTAGTTCGCCAAGAAGGCGGAAATCTCTTCTTTCTTGCCCGACGGGCGAGGGATTTGGGTGAGGCTGTAGAAGTTCTCCCACAGGCTCTTCGGTTGTAAATTCTTCATATTCTTAGTTGGTTAGTTCACCGCACAGCGGTATTTGTAATAGTCGTTTAACTTCCTCTGTATCAGTCGGGTACTCGCCCAGAAGATACATCATCTTGGTCAGCAGTGCTTCCGTGGTGATGTCGTAGCCGGACAGCACGCCCGCCTTCATCAGGTTGAGGCTCACCGCATACTGCCCCATTGTCACCGACCCCGTGTTGCACTGGGTCTTGTTCACAATCACGATGCCACGCTCCACCGCACTGTGCAACTCGTCGTACAGCCACTGGCACGACGGCGCGTTGCCCGCCCCGTAGGTCTCCAATACCACGCCGCGCAGCCCGGGCGTGGACAATATGCTGCGCACCACAGACTCCGTGATGCCGGGAAAGAGTTTCAGTATCGCCACATTGCAGTCCGTCTTGTCCCTGAGGCGCAACGGCTGCCCCGCTGTCGGGTAGTGGATGAGACTGGTGTTATAATTAATATGAACGCCCGCGCGCGCGAGGGCGGGATAGTTGTACGAATTGAACGCCGCGAAGTGCTCCGCATTGCGCTTGGTCGTGCGGTTGCCGCGGAACAACTGGTCAGCCATAAACAGGCACACCTCGGGCACCATAGCGTTGCCCTTGTCGTCTTTCGCGGCGGCTATCTCTATGGCTGTCAGCAGGTTCTCCTTGGCATCCGAGCGCAGTACGCCCACGGGCAACTGGCTGCCCGTGAACACCACGGGTTTGGTCAGGTTCTCCAGCATGAAACTCAGTGCCGAAGCCGAATAGGACATCGTGTCGGTACCGTGCAGCACCACGAACCCGTCGTAATCATCATAGTGGTCGTACACCTCGTGCGCCATCTTCTTCCAACTCTCGGGGTTGATGTCCGACGAGTCCACCAGCGGCTCAAACGGCAGCATATCCACGTGGATATGGCTTGTAAACAACTCGGGCACAAAGGCTTTGAAGGTAGCCAAATCGGCAGGGTGCAGGGCTCCCGTCTGCGGGTCCCGCACCATGGATATGGTTCCACCTGTGAACAGCAGTAGTACTTTCATGGTCTTTTCTCTCCGGCTCCTTGTGCGCCGTCTGTTTCGTATTTATTAGATTTGTGTATTCTACTTCGTTTGCCCCATCCATCCACTTGCCGCTATCCCCTAACCTCAATCTCTGCCCTCTAAACCGTCATGTCCAACCTGCCCGCAAAGTTACTACATTTTCCGCACGTATGCAACCCATGTCCCTATTTTTATGCTCATGCACATGCACAATCAGGGCAACCGCACCGGACTTTGGTACAAACGGAATGGGTTATCTCCCTGCTCTTTCCCTGACCTTGCCCTGCGGATAGCATCTGCTTGAAGAATTTGTCATATGGGCAACTGCATCAAAATAGTGTATTATTCCAAGTCCGTTGACGTAGCGGGGTGCTCTCCTCGTCCGCGGGCATCCATAGCGGAATGTGGTATTGCTACTTTGACCGCAAAAATGCAAAATGTGCAAGTGGAAAAGTTGATTTTTGCCGTTTTTGCGTAAAAAGCACTTTTGGAAAAGTTGTTTTTGGTACAAAAAACACTTTTGGAAAAGTTATTTTGCATAGTCCGTGTGGGGGAGCAGAAGCCATTCCCAAACGGGTGCGACCTCGATGTTCGCTCCGTCTGTCAGCAAGTGCTGCTTGCGGTAGTAAAGTTTGATTGGCAATTGATAAAATTCAAACGTTTTATTAGTTGCAAATGGATATTTTTTTTATTCCTAATGGTCTGTCTGTCAGTTGTTTGGCATTGCTTACCTGTTGTGTTTTTTTGTGTTTAATCTGTGTCAAATACACCGCAGGTGTCCGTGTTTTTTATGTATCAACGGACGGCTACGCCGTATGATCATTGATTATTCATAAAATCCTTGCTTGATACCTGCTAATATTTTTGTGTGAATGTTCATGGTGTTGATTATGAATGTGTTATGTGCAATCCTGTTGTAGTTTTGCATTTTTATTTGCATATATGGGAAAATTGTTGTATCTTTGCGCGCTTTTAGGAGAGGTGTGTGACATTGTGGGCGAAAAGCATATTATAACGCAAATGACGCTATGGATTAACGGCATGTACGCTATGTAACAAAAAGGTGAAAAAGATTGAGTATTAATACATAATGATGATGTTATGAAAAGAAAGATTTACTATGTGCTTTTGGCAGCATTGCTGCTGAGTGCAAATGTTTTTTCTGCGCAAGTTGCCAAGTTGGGCGATACCAATTACGAAGACATCGCTGCTGCTATTTCCGATTGGAAGACCAATGGCGGCGAGTTGCAGTTGCTGAGTGATGCAACTTATAATACAACAAAAATTGATACGCTGACCAAAGATGCAACCCTCAACCTCAATGGTAAGACACTGACGTGGAACGCGAATTTTGGTAGTCTGGAGAAGAAGGTGCTATCTATCCCAGCTCTTTTTGTGCAAAATGGTACATTCACAATCAAGGCTTCGGCTGCAGATGATGCTACACAAAAGGGTACGTTGGCACTGAATGTAAGTCATAACCAAAGTACTAACCTGTGTGCTATTTTGGTAGGTATGACACAGACGACTACTGCTAAATTGGTTGCTACGGACGGCGTGAATATCACTGGTAACTTTGTCACAGCACCGGAATACACCTATAATACGGATGGCACTCCAAAATCGCAAACTTACTTGACGAGTTCTATTATCTATCCGTATCGGGGCGCGTTGGATATTGAGAATGCCAATATCCGAATGCAAGGGGAGTGCGGTTATGCTTTGAATATATATTCCAAAGCGGGTGAAATTGTATGTACGAATAATACTATCACGTATGTGGCAGGTACTCCTACCCTGTGCCTTAACTATTGCTCGGGTATTAATGCGGGTAAGGCTGGTGTTTTGTTTGAGAACAACAAGGTGGATATGTCCGCTGCTAAGGGAGGAACATATATAAGTAGCAGTAAATCTTATGAACCTTATATTTCCGCATTGAAACCTGCTGCAAAAATAACTGTTAAGGGTAGCGAAAGCCTCTACAAGGCAGATGTTGCTGCATCGAAACATTATTGTGTGTATGGAGGTTCTGCGTATGTTGTTTCTATTGAAGATGGTACCTTTATCGGGGCACAGTCCGCAGGCTTCTCTATTTCCGGAGGTAAGTTCTCGCACCAACCGGATGTGAAAAACTTTGTAGCGGGTAGTTATTGCGAAAAAGAAGGCGAATACTGGGTGGTAAAACATGGCAAGTCGTATGCCGTGCGTATCAACGATGTGGATTATTTTAATACCGATGATTGGGGTTCTGTTTGCTCGCATAGCGCAGATACTTATACCACGGTGCTCGTTATTGCACACGATAACTTTACTATTCCTGAAGGCGTGTATATTTACTTGAATTTTGGTACTGCTACCGATGCGGATAATCTTGCGGGAATGACGATTACCAATAATGGTACCACCCGCCTTGGTGGACGCTGGAAAAAAGGCACTTTTGTGAATAATGGAACATTGGAGATATGCGAATATAGTACTCTTGGCAAAAAAAATACAACTCCGATGAGTATTACTAATAATGCAACTGGTAAACTATCTATCCAACCTTCCAATAGCACAACCAATAGTACGACCACATTCGAAAACTACTTTACATTGACAAACAATGGCGGACAAGTGTCTGTATCTGCAGGTAAGTTTACCGCAAAAGCCTTTGCGCAGATATCTAATTATATTGCAGAAGGTTATGTGTCTCCAAAACAGGATGCGACATATTATTACGTGATGCCTGCCGATGCTATTGTTGCCACGGTGAATGGTGTAGAATATGAGACTTTATATAAAGCGATCAAGGCATCGTCTGCTGCATATCCTGCGATTTTACAAAAAGATTATACACAAAAAGGCAAACTTGCCTTGACCTCTATGGGAGTAAGCGTGTTGGATTTGAATGGCAAGGTACTGACACTTGACTACTCGGAATTGGAAACTGGGGCAGCAGGTTTTGTTAATGTATATAATACCAATCTCACTATTCAAGGTACAGGTATGATTGTTGGTAATGGTGATATATTGTTCTCTATGCAAGGCGGCTCTAAGGTGGCTTCAACGAATTATTCCGTACTTAGCATAGGTAAAGATGTAACCATTCGTCAAACTGCCGGTTGGTATATCATTGCGGCATCCTATACTACGAATACGTATGGTATTGTTGTGAATTTCGATGGCAAGGTAGAGCAAACCCAATGTGCATTTGAGGTCGTTGGTCTGTTGGATAACACCTCCGCAACTGCTCCTATTTTTAATATTGGCAGTACGGCGGAGTTCAACTGCTCCGAGTCTGTGGCTTATGCCGCAGGGTATGCGCGTTGGACGTATGCAGGTAAGGCTACTGTAGGAAACTACGGCTTCGAAATGCGTGCTGGCGAACTGACGATGAACGGTGGCTCGATTATCTGTACTGCCACCCAGCCTGCTGACGACCAGTTTAACGGTAGCGGCTCTACTTCTCAGGCGACGGCTATTGCCGCATGCCAACATAGTACGAAGTTGCCGATAAAGGTTCTTGTCAAGGGCGGTTTGCTCAAGGCATATACGCCGATTTACCAAGCCAACCCTCAGAACAACGAGCAGGAGGCTATCGACAAAGTGAGCGTTGTGGTGAACAATGCGCAGGTGTTCTCGACGAGCAAGAACATCGTCTGGTCAGCGAACAAGAAAGTCGTCCTCAATGGCGGTGTATATAATTTGTCTCCGTCCCAGTATGTGGCAGACGGCAAAGTGGTAGTGGCAAATGAAGATGCTGCTACCAAGGACGAATATCCTTATACCATAGGCGACAAGCCTGCCGACATTACCTTTACGACCGCGGGCGATTGGAGTACGGCAGCCAACTGGTCTAATACTACGGGTTCCACTTCAGCGACTCCGGTTATGATAGCCGCCAATGTGGTTATTCCTGACGGCGTGACTGCAGAGGCATACGGTATTACCGTCGCTGAAGGCAAGACGATAACCATTAAGGCAGGCGGAAAGTTGCTGGTAGGTAAGGAGGGTATCGCGGGTCTCTCGGGTGCCGACCAACTGAAGATAGAGGACGGTGGTATATTGGCAATCAGTCCTGCAGCCGAGAGCAACAATCAGCCCCAAGCGAGCGTGGAGAAGTACCTGAACACGTACAAGAAAGTGGTCGGCAGTTATGTAGAGGGCGTAGAAGATGAGTTTGTCCGTTGCTATATGGGTAGTGTTACCACGGGTAAGCCGGTAGTGACGAAACCTGTTGAGTATTGGTATGGTAACTATTGGGATTATTCCAAAGGTTGGCAACAAACGAGCCTTTCAGGAATTTCTATCCTGTGCGAACCGTTCAGAGGCTTTGCCGTTGCGACAGAAACGGAATCGGCGCCAACAACTCCTGTTACTATGCAGGGAACGTTGGTAGGCAATTCGGATGCGCATTTGTCTATGCCTGGTGAGGGTTTCCATTTCTTTGCGAACAGTTGGATGGCTCCGCTGGATGCCTATGAGGTGCTGAACCAGTTGGATAAGTTGCGTAATGAGGGTAAGGTAGAGTCTTCGATAAAGATATTGTTGCCTTTGGATGTGACTATAGGTGGTGATGATTGGAGTGCAGGAACGTTTGTTGATATCAACCGCAGTTTCTTGCGTTTGGGCGACTACTCGCAGTATTGGGGCACGATAGCGTCTATGGCCGGTTTCTTCCTGCGTGCGAATGAGCCTGTGAACATAGACCTGACTTACGAGAATGCGGTATGGAACGCATTGCAAGCCTCTTCTACCCCGAGCAAGTCAGTACGCCGTTCCTCAGAGTCAGCAGGCATAACGGGTGTACAAATCCGCCTGACGGCGAGCGATGGAAGCAAGGACAGGTTGTATGTTTTCAATGGTGACCCGATAGAGTCGTGTACAAAGATGATGAACGATGTGCCGAATGTGAACATCTATGTGGCTAATGCAGGTGGCAAGTACTCCACGTATGCTACGGAAGATTTGTCAGGTACAGAGATAGGCATACAAAGCAACAGTTCTACGGAGTATGTGTTGAGTTTCGGTTACACAGAAGGTGAGCTACTCTACTTACAGGACCTGCAGACGGGTATAGTGACTGAGATGTCCGAGGGCAACAGTTATACCTTCACGGCAGATGCCAATACGACGACCAACCGATTCCGCATTGTGAGTCGTTCGGAGGTGACGACGGGTGTGGATGGTACAACCGCCGAAACGACAGCCGCAACTGCCAAGGGTATTTACTCTGTTACAGGTCAATACTTGGGCGATGCCGACCAACAGAGTGCTTTGCCTGCAGGTGTATATATCATCAATGGCAAAAAAGTAGTGAAGTAATCCTATCAATTATCTCTCGGCAGTGGGAATACCCTGCCGAGAGATAATTGTTACAGAGATAAATAGTGTGCAATTCGTTGGGAAAAGTGTGATTTTGTGCCACTGATTCCCTTGAAAAAGTGTGAAATTTGGCACATAATTCGCTTGAAAAAGTGTGAGGATACGTGTCATTTGGTTAATAATGAATTGCTTATGTAGCGCATTGACTACGATGGTTAATTCGTGGAGCCAAAGTGATAGCGGGGTGGAAAATGGTGGAGGAATGTGTTCTTTGATATATTGAATTATCGCAAGTGGGAAAGAGCATTTTTATATTCTTGCTTGCAAATTTGGGTGGATTGTGCTAATTTTGCAGCATAATTCGTTGGAAAAAGTGTGAATTTGTGCCATGAATTCCCTTGAAAAAGTGTGAAAAGTGGCAGTTGATTCGCTTGAAAAAATATAATTGTATGCTGTAAGTGATTGATAATCATTTGTTAGTATGGATAGAAAGATAATGACAACTTTTGAGGCGTGGCGTACGGCTCCCAATCATAAGCCTCTGGTGGTGAAGGGGTGTCGTCAGTGTGGCAAGACGTACTCCGTTTTGGAGTTCGCCCACAGCCATTATGAGCATGTTGTCTATATGGATTTTCACCGCTATCAGACATATCGTACCTTGTTTGCCGGTTCCTTGGAGCCCCGTGACTTGCTTATGAAGATGTCGGCAGTGATACCCGATGCGAAGTTTGTGGAAGGAAAGACGTGCATTGTTTTCGATGAGATACAGGAGTGTCCGCGTGCACGCGCTGCACTCAAGTTCCTCTATTTGGACGGGCGCTTCGATTATATCTGCACGGGTTCGCTGTTGGGGGTGAATGGCTACAAGTCATCCTACAAAGAAGACGAAATGGCTACTATCCCTGTCGGGTATGAGACCATTGTGGATATGTATCCGATGGATTTTGAGGAGTTTTTGTGGGCAAATGGTATTCCTGCCGCTATGGTGGAGCATCTGCGTGCCGCTCTGCAGCAGGAGAGTGCTGTGGACGAGTTTATCCATCAGCGTATGCGCGAACTGCTGTTGCAATACACGGTAGTGGGCGGCATGCCTGCCGTGGTGGATGCTTTTATCAGGGACCATAATCTGGCAACCGTCTTGATGTTGCAGCGAGGCATTGTGGATGAGTACAAAGGGGATATGATGAAGTATGCATCGGATGCTGACAAACCGCGCATACGCAGGTGCTTTGAGTCTATCCCCGCGCAGTTAAGCCGCGAGAATAAGAAGTTTACCTATTCCGTGGTGGAGAAGGGGGCACGTGCCAAGGACTATTGGGGCAGCCTCCAGTGGATAGAGGATGCGGGCATCATACGGCGCTGCCATAATCTGGAAATCACGGAGTTGCCATTGGATGGCAATGCCATGAGGGATGTGTTCAAAGTGTATATGGCAGATACGGGTTTGTTTGTCAGTATGCTGGAGGACGGTACGCAAGGCAGCATCATTAGTGGTGATTTGCTGGGCTACAAGGGGGCTATCTTCGAGAATCTGGTGGCGGATATGTTGGGCAAGATGGGGCGTAAGTTGTACTATTTCCACAAGGATAGCGGGTTGGAGTTGGATTTCGTGTTGCGCTACCATGGCGAATGTACGCCGCTGGAGTGTAAGGCAACCTCGGGGCGTGCGAAGTCGCTGCAAACGGTCTTGTCGCATCCTGAAAAATACCATGTGCATCACGCTCTCAAGTTGGGGGACTACAATGTGGGGCGCGAAGGTGCATTGCTCACCCTACCGCTGTATATGGCATTTCTCTTGACGGAAGTGTGACATAGAGTGTCTGTATGGATACAATGGCGATAATTCATAAGGAATGGATAAAGAATGAATGGCTGATTATATGGATAATTACATGTTTCGGGTCATTCAATGGAATAGAGAATAATAACTTAAAAACAAAAATGATATGAAAAAAACGTATTTGTGTCCGCAAGCGGACATTCAGAAAGTGGAGACCAGCATTCTGTGTAGTTCAGGCGGTTTCAAAGATCCTACAATACCTCCTGTTGGTCCTGGAGGTCGTGAATAAGCATAGTGTGCAAGTATGATATCCAATAGGTGTGCCAAACGCTTGTTGGGCAATGTAGTAAGTAAAACAATACAATAAAAACAATAGAATAATGAAAACGAATAAAGTCTTTGCCTTGTTGGCTATGATGATGATTTGCAGTCTAACTATGGCACAGCAAGATGATTATAAGACCATGGTGCGTGTGAAATTATCCACAGCAAAGGCAGTAAATACATTGGGCAAACCTTATAGTAGCCCGATGTATGTCTATCAGGATGCTGCATACGATGGCAGTTCCTATGATAGCAGTCACGAGGTGACAGGGTCATTGAACGAGGGATTGAAAAATGTAACCATTTGGGCGGTTTCCTATGAAAAAATAATTACTACGATACGTACGAATAATATCGTAGGAACCTACTTGGGACTCAAAACAAGCAGTGAAGATGATACCTATGTATTGAGTTTCGATTTCCTTAAGGGGGATGTCCTTTATCTTAAAGATATGGTTACGGGTACAGAGTTCCCCTGTACGGCACCCTATTCTTTTAATGCAGATAAGAGCGCGACCATCACTGACCGCTTTGTGTTTGTTACCCCGACTTCGCCTATTTCTCCCGAGTATGAGATTTGCTATCGCAATGGGTATTTGCAGATTTCCAATTATCCTACGGACAAAAACACCGACCATATCGTAATCAAGGACGCAGATGGTAAAGTCGTAGCAGATGAGGCACCGAAGGCTATCTATCATGAGATTGACCTACGCAATCTGACTAAAGGGCACTACACCATTAAGGCAAATGGCGAGGTGCTTACTATTGGCGTGCAATAAAAATACAAACTTTTCATTTTTTAGGATATGAAACACGTTTATTCTTTGATAATTGCCGCGTTGTTGTTCAGTACAACTCTGTGGGCACAAAACGCCGCCAAGGTTACCCGGACGGCGGACGGAACGCTTGTTGGTGAGTATCCGACTATGGCGGAGGCTCTTGCAGCGTGGACAGATGGTACCACGCTGACCATGTTGGATAATGCCACCTATACTGCTACGGCTACCTATACCGTTGCCGGTGCTCAAACCCTTGACCTCGCAGGCAAGACGCTCACTTGGGACGCCGATGCAAATGCAACAAATGTCATCTCCTTGGGCGCAAATGCCGCTCTGAGTATTCTGGACAATACAGCACAGAAGGGCGTTTTATCATTTACGACCGCTGCAAAGGCTGCAAAAGTCTTTGATGTAAATGCTTCAACCAAGGCTCTAAATATCAATGGGATAAAAGTAGAAGTAAATGCTACAGGAACGGGCGATGGTCGTGTTATATACGCAGATAATAGTTATTGTGTTTTCTCTATTACAAACACAGATTTTGCGGTACAGAATAACGTAAGAAGAATCCTCGAGACAGGTATATACTCTGGAGAAGGTGTCTGCCAAGATAAGTTTGAAAATGTTGCTGTTGATTTTGCAGCAAATTGCACATTGTTCGGCATTCAAGCCTTCAGAACGGGAAGGGCTTCATTTGCCTTGCAAGATTGCGAGATTGATATGTCCAAACTCACAGGAAATTGCAGAGCAATATACCTTTACAAGAAATGCGATTTGGCTATTGTTGGAGGACGTTATATCGTTGGAGCGGGCAGAACCGCCAATTCTGTAGTCGAATTTTCTTCCAATGATGGTTCTTCTTGTTCTATCAAGAAAGGAACTGCAGAACCTGTATTTGATGCCCCAATTTTCATCACTCTCCCTAACCCTGTTTCTATATTGAAAAAAAACAAAGCAAATGTTGAGTGTGGTAAATTTTTCACATCACTCCTCCCCTATACTATGGCACCGGAGGGCAAGCATTTTGAGCAAAAGACAGAGAATGGAAAGTCTTACTATATGTTGGAGGATGGAGCCTATGTTTTAGGTTTGCAGAACACTCTGGTAGGATATACCGATGCTCAGAAATGTATCTCTGAGGCGAACAATGTTACTATTAATGTTTTGTCATCGGCGGATTTCACCATCCCCGCAGATAAGAAATTCACTTTGCTGAATGAGTCCTCTAACAAGTCTCTTGCTACAATTACTAATGAGGGCAACATTACCATTTCTACCGGTGCAATGGTCGTGAAAGGAAATTGGAACAATTTCAAAATTGTCAATAAGGGTTCTCTGAAAATTGGTGGTTCGTCAACATTTGAGCCCAATACGCAGATGTATGTGGACAATGTAACCATTGAGAATGAGGGAACTTTGACGCTTACAGGTTACCCGACTTTGGAATGGGAAATCCACTATGGAAAAGATTTTAAGATTGATAACAAAGAGGGCGGCTCTGTCAGTGTATCTTCCGGTTTCTTTGTTGCAGACGCAAAAAGCCAAATAGAGAATTATCTCGCAGAGGGCTATAGCCTTTTTGCGTTTGGCGATGGCTATCGTGTGGCTCAACAAGGAGCAATGGTTGCACAAGTTGGAACTGTGCAATACAACGACTTGGCAGAGGCTTTGGAGGCTTCTTCTGAAAATGAGTATGCAAAATTGTTGACCAGTTTCCCCTATACTGCTATCAAAGTGAATGGTCGGCATGCATATCTGGACTTAAACGGAAAGACACTTACACTGACAAGTGGTGATAGTTTTGTGGAGAATGGTAGCCTGACTATCAAAAACGGTACATTGAATTGTACGGAAGAGTTTGTGTTTGATATGTATGGCTCTACCAATCCGACAGTGACCAACTATTCTGTATTGAACATAGAATCAAACGTTACCATTACCCAAGCAGCCGGTAAGGGGTATTTTGCCGCTGTTTCTCAAATACAAAAGAATCAGCCTTATGGCATGGTTGTAAACTTCAATGGTACGTATGAAGGACAATGTCCGTTCTATATTCAAGGGGCTCTGACCACCATTAGCGATAACGCACCTACTTTCAATATCGGTAGTACGGCTACATTTACCGCTAACTCGCTGGCTTATGCGGCAGGTTATGGCATCTGGAACTATGCTGGTACGGCTACCACAAGCCACCACGGTTTCGAGTTGCGTGCCGGTAAGTTGAATGTAACCGGCGGTAAGATTGTCTGCACCTCCGACGCTCCGGCTGATGACCAAGGCAACGGCAGCGGTTCTACCTCGCAGGCAAGTGCTATCGCCGCATGCCAACATAATACGAAGTTGCCGATAAAGGTTCTTGTCGAGGGCGGTTTGCTCAAGGCATATACGCCGATTTACCAAGCAAATCCGCAGAACAACGAGCAGGAGGCTATCGACAAAGTGAGCGTTGTGGTGAACAATGCGCAGGTGTTCTCGACGAGCAAGAACATCGTCTGGTCAGCGAACAAGAAAGTCGTCCTCAATGGCGGTGTATATAATTTGTCTCCGTCCCAGTATGTGGCAGACGGCAAAGTGGTAGTGGCAAATGAAGATGCTGCTACCAAGGACGAATATCCTTATACCATAGGCGACAAGCCTGCCGACATTACCTTTACGACCGCGGGCGATTGGAGTACGGCAGCCAACTGGTCTAATACTACGGGTTCCACTTCAGCGACTCCGGTTATGATAGCCGCCAATGTGGTTATTCCTGACGGCGTGACTGCAGAGGCATACGGTATTACCGTCGCTGAAGGCAAGACGATAACCATTAAGGCAGGCGGAAAGTTGCTGGTAGGTAAGGAGGGTATCGCGGGTCTCTCGGGTGCCGACCAACTGAAGATAGAGGACGGTGGTATATTGGCAATCAGTCCTGCAGCCGAGAGCAACAATCAGCCCCAAGCGAGCGTGGAGAAGTACCTGAACACGTACAAGAAAGTGGTCGGCAGTTATGTAGAGGGCGTAGAAGATGAGTTTGTCCGTTGCTATATGGGTAGTGTTACCACGGGTAAGCCGGTAGTGACGAAACCTGTTGAGTATTGGTATGGTAACTATTGGGATTATTCCAAAGGTTGGCAACAAACGAGCCTTTCAGGAATTTCTATCCTGTGCGAACCGTTCAGAGGCTTTGCCGTTGCGACAGAAACGGAATCGGCGCCAACAACTCCTGTTACTATGCAGGGAACGTTGGTAGGCAATTCGGATGCGCATTTGTCTATGCCTGGTGAGGGTTTCCATTTCTTTGCGAACAGTTGGATGGCTCCGCTGGATGCCTATGAGGTGCTGAACCAGTTGGATAAGTTGCGTAATGAGGGTAAGGTAGAGTCTTCGATAAAGATATTGTTGCCTTTGGATGTGACTATAGGTGGTGATGATTGGAGTGCAGGAACGTTTGTTGATATCAACCGCAGTTTCTTGCGTTTGGGCGACTACTCGCAGTATTGGGGCACGATAGCGTCTATGGCCGGTTTCTTCCTGCGTGCGAATGAGCCTGTGAACATAGACCTGACTTACGAGAATGCGGTATGGAACGCATTGCAAGCCTCTTCTACCCCGAGCAAGTCAGTACGCCGTTCCTCAGAGTCAGCAGGCATAACGGGTGTACAAATCCGCCTGACGGCGAGCGATGGAAGCAAGGACAGGTTGTATGTTTTCAATGGTGACCCGATAGAGTCGTGTACAAAGATGATGAACGATGTGCCGAATGTGAACATCTATGTGGCTAATGCAGGTGGCAAGTACTCCACGTATGCTACGGAAGATTTGTCAGGTACAGAGATAGGCATACAAAGCAACAGTTCTACGGAGTATGTGTTGAGTTTCGGTTACACAGAAGGTGAGCTACTCTACTTACAGGACCTGCAGACGGGTATAGTGACTGAGATGTCCGAGGGCAACAGTTATACCTTCACGGCAGATGCCAATACGACGACCAACCGATTCCGCATTGTGAGTCGTTCGGAGGTGACGACGGGTGTGGATGGTACAACCGCCGAAACGACAGCCGCAACTGCCAAGGGTATTTACTCTGTTACAGGTCAATACTTGGGCGATGCCGACCAACAGAGTGCTTTGCCTGCAGGTGTATATATCATCAATGGCAAAAAAGTAGTGAAGTGATGAAATCGAGATGGATATTCCCCTTCTTGTTATCTGTCATTAGCACGACAATGGCTTTTGCTCAGACTGCAGAATGGACGGCGGTTGTCCGCATCGCGGATGTAGAGACGGGTGTGGTGCTGGACTCGGTGTGTATCACCGAGTCGGCACTGCTCTCTCCCGAAGAGATGCAGCAGAGTTGCCAACCCAAGCAGATGAATGATTCTGTCAATCTCTACATTAGTGCAGAACAGCCGTTGAGCACTTTGGCTACGGACAATGTGCATAACACGTACTTGGGATTTGCATGTGCACAGAGGGGGAACTACATCATTCATTTCCAAATGGCGCAGCGTGTAGATTGGTCATTTTCAGATTTGAAAACCAATGTCCGGCTATCTATGCGTGATGCTGCTTCGTACCAATTCACTTCACTTGCCGTTTCACAGCCACGCCGCTTCGTGATTACCACCACGCGCGGTGAGACCACAGACGTAGAATCTGTATCACCGATGCAGGCGAGTGACGCTGTGTATGACCTGTTGGGGCGGTGTGTATGCACCACAGATGCGTGGAATACTCTGCCTCGAGGCATATACATAGTGAACGGCAGAAAAATGATGAAATAATCAAGGAATTTATATCAATACTTGAATGAAAACGAAACTTATAATTCTCGTATCGGCACTTTCGCTGTTGTGCGTGATGCGGTCGGAGGCGCAAACCACGACTACAGTCACGGACTATGTTCCGAAAGGTACCAATTACCTGTTTGAGTGTAGTCGTATTACCTTTATGGGAGGCGAGCAAAAGACTACGATAGGTAGCACTATGCTGGTACTTAGAGAGAGAGAGAATCCTGTGACAATAGAGTGGAAAGACTCTATTGTGCAGGGTGAGACATACTTGTATGGCTGCGACCGGTTTACAACCGATACCGAGTTTTCTGATACTATCTATGGTTGGGAGCGTGATACGATACGTACTTTCGTGCTAAAAGTGCGGGAACCCAAACGCGATACGATATATCAGACGCTCTATGACACGATTTGCAGCGGACAGAAGTATCTGTTCGGTTGTGAGATAATAGATACAGATAGCATCTTTAGCACGACCGATACCACTATCATTGAAGCAACGGATTGGATTGCATCGGACACAATGCTGACGTTGCAGTTGGCTGTGTTGCCCGTGTATGTGGATACGATTACCAACCCAGCAGTGGAGGAGTGTGACTCGGTGACGCTGAACGGCAAGGTGTACTACAACGATATCACCGTCACGGATACCATTGCCGATATTTCGGGGTGCCGCAGTATTATGAAGTATCATGGTATAGTGCACCACTCTGCTAAAACCGATACTGTGATTACCATTTGCGAAAGCGAGTTACCATACGAGTGGCATAACGGAAAAAAGATTGAGGAAGCGGGTACATTCACAGATACGCTGAACACTATTGCCGGTTGTGATAGTGTGGTGACCTTGACATTGAAGGTACAAAAGGCTAACGATTCGGTGGATAGTGCATCGATATGTGCTAAGGACTTATCTTCTTTCAGATGGGAAGGGCATGACAACATTGCTATCGCAGGTGCAGGTACATACTATGACACAATCCGCAGTAGTATATTGGGTTGCGATAGTATACGCTATACGCTTGTCTTGACCGCAAATGAGCCCACCACGGGTGACACTACGGCTACTGTCTGCTCGAGTGAATTGCCTTACACATGGCATGGCATAGAGATGGAGTCTGCAGGGGATACGACTATCACACTTACAAATGCCGTAGATTGTGATAGTATTGTGACTCTAACACTTATTGTGGATACCTGTACTACCCGTGGAGAAAAGTCTGTCACTGGTTATGTATGTAGTGGCGTCGAGTACTACGGTCGCTTGACCCCGCACATCATCACCGGTCCTACCTCTTGGACGGACTCGGTGCGTGTGGAGGTAACCAAAAACAATTTTGTGGACTCTATCTATCACTACGACATTGCACCATATATATTGACGCTGCCTGTCATCCCCGATAGCAGTATCATCGTGCGTTGCGGCAAGGCGATTGACATCACGAAGGCGAATAGCATCGTGCGAGACCACATCACGGCTACGGGTGAAGCGTATGCTCCGAATGTCGTCATCACGTGGCAGTGGTTCGACAACAACGCTTGGCAGGACCTGCCCGGCACTACTGCCATTCGCGGCGGTGTGAACGAGGTGCAGGTGCGCTGTGCGGTGACTACAGACTGCGGTTCGACAGACACAACGCTGACCGTGCCTGTGGTAGAGCCCGCACCTGAAAACGATATTACAATGGATAATATGCCTGCAAGCAGCATGTACGGCAACCGTCTGCTGATTGTCAACAAGCATGCCATTGACAGTATCTATGGTTGGGACATACAGCCTGCCGATGTAGTGTGGTACCGTATGCAAGGTGCTGCGCCCGATGTGGCAGTGGATAAAAGCGTGCATACAGGATTGTACTACACCGCCGATGAGGCATTTGCAGGCAAGTATTATGCCCGTATCACGCATCAATCTGTCAATGCGTCGGATTGTGGCGGCACTCTGCGTACCGTAGTGCTGATTTGTGAGAAGGAGGCCGACAGTCTGTCCCCGCAGTTGATTCCTACCGTAGCACATCCTGCAGAGCAGATGCGCTTGCTCAACCTCAATGCGGCTGCTATCACCGAGATACGTGTCTACAACACCTCCGGTGAGTTGCAGAGTTCCTACACCTCCGCCGAGGCTACGGAGTTCCTGTTCCGTGCTGCACATTCTGCAGGCTATTACCTGGTGGATGTCGTGACTGAGGACAGCAAAGTGACATTGCGTTATATCGTTAAATAATGGGAGGCAAGACAATGAAAAAGACAATGCTTACATTTACAGGAATACTCCTATTCTTCGCCGCCGTCATGGTGGTTGCACCCGCTCATGCGCAGATTACTGCTGCCAAGGTGGCTGCCAATAGCAAGCCCGTGGAGGGCTATACGCTGACTCCTGCTGACTTCAAGGTGGGCGATACCATCTACCTGTGCCAGGACAGTCTGCACTACCTGACGGGCGAGCGTATGTCCAAGTGGGTATATGCCGTGCCCCACGTGATTCGACAGTTGGGCGGCAAGACGCACCCCAATGGCGTGTTGGTGGCAGGTATCAATTCGTGGGTCTATCCCGCTACCGCTATGGCGGTGCACCCGCGCTATGAGACGCAAGCCGAGGCTGATGCCAAGGCTGCAGAGGCTGCCAAGGCGGATACGCTGCCTGCTCCTGCAGAGGAACCCGCACCCGTAGAACCGCTGCCCGCAGAGCCGGCGCCGGCGGATACCGTGGCCGCTCCTGCTCCTGCCGAAGAGGAACCCGTGGTGCTTCCTGCAGAACCCGTAGCGGAGGAGCCTGCTCCCGCAGAGCCTGCGCAGAAGGCGGACTCTGTCGAGGCTACACACGCTACTGCCCATCATATGTGGGGACCGCGCAATCCGCGCGAGATGACCATGCAAGAGCGGTATAACAGTGCCAAGTTGGGCGTTATTGACCGTTTCTCTATCGGTGTGCGCGGCGGTGTGGCTTCCTACGTTCCTGACGCAGACTACAACTGGGGCTTTGATGCTATGTTCGATATCCAGTACGCACACTATTGGACGCTCCGTCCCAAGCAGTGCCGTATCGGTTTCCTTATGGGACTGAGTGCCGGATATATGCAAAGCGGTATCAAGACTTATCTTGACTACAGTTACGACACAAAGGATGTCTATGGCAATACCGTACAATATGCCGTGAAAGGCAATGTGCAGGAGACCGACCGCCAATGGATGCTGCAGGTGCCGGTGATGTTCTCATTGGTGGCACCCAACGGCTTCTTCCTCAATGTAGGTCCCACCTTCATGCTGCCCGTCAGCACATCGTATCGGCAGACGGTCACCGACCCGAGCATCACATACCGCCTTTGGGATGTGGATATACCCAACGAGAATATCACGGGTGTGCTGACGGATGCGCAATGCCATATGAGCGGTGCGAACGACTACAACCGATTCAAACTCAATGTGCTGGTCGGTGCTGAATTGGGCTATGACTTCCAGTTCTCCACGGGCAACTCGCTGGGATTGGGTGTGTACTTCAACTATGGCGCATACAGTGCCTACAAGCCTGTCTCTACAGCCTCCGACCCGCGTGCGGCTGACGTGATACATATCACAACTCCGAAAGAGGATGGTCAGAACGCAGTAGTGAACGTGCAGCCGCTTATGGGTACTACCAACCGTATCGGCTATTTCGATGTGGGATTGAAACTCGCATACCACCTCAACTTCTGGAACTGATATTTCCGTGACAGGGCATTCGCCTTTGTGTGAAAAGCCCGTATCCGTAAAAAGAGACTGCTCAACATGGCTTGGGCAGTCTCTTTTGTCGGGGTATATTTTCCGTGAAACAAGCGGCTGTGTTGCTGTAAGGCCGCATGACCGTCAGAGAGCATTCAGGCGACGTCTGAATTCTTCTGTGGTTAAGTCAGTGGCATTCTTGATGCGGGTTTTGTAGGTGTATATGGTGTTCACCGAGTAGTCGAGCAGATTGGCTATCTGCTGGTTGTCGGTGATGCCGAGACGCATCAGGGCAAAGATGCGCAACTCGGCGTTGAGGAGTTCGCCTTGCCGCAGGGTGATTCGGCTGTCGGGACGCAAGAGGGCGTTGAAACGCTCCACGAAGTCGGGGTATATGTGCAGGAACATGGTATCGAACCGCTTGTAGAAGTCGTTGCGAAGCATACGCACATCGGCATATTGGGGCACCAATTGCAGTTCGTCCATACGGCGGTCCTGCGCGCGGCGCTTGACATAACGCTGGTATTTCTCCAACTTGCTGTAAACACTGCTCTCGTTACACAAGAACGTGGCTATACACTCCTCTTTGATACGGTTCGCCTCAGTGAGTTGGAGGTTGGACTGCTGTATCACCTGCTCCGTGCGCCGCAGTGCGCGATGGCGGTTGTAGAGCAGCAGAAAAGTAATGAACAATCCCGTCAAGAGTACGTAAAGACATATGTTAAGGCGCGTGATACGGTGCGCCTGCTCCTGCATGGTGTGCAGTTGGTGTTGCTCGATGATAGGGATAATGCGTCCTATGGATAACTGACGGTGTCGGGCATTGTAGAACTGCGCGTCCGACATGGCTTCCTGAATGTAGTGCGCGGCATGGTCGATGTCTCCGTGGTCGTACAGGAGTTGTGCCACGACGCTCATGGCAATGGCTTCCTTGGTGCAACTGCGCAGGTCGGCAACGGCTGCCAATACCCAATATTGCTCGGCGCGAAGGGTGTCCTGCAGTGTCTGGTAGAGTGCGCCCATGGACGAATAGGCTATGGCACGGTCGTGCTCGGAGATAGTGGAACATGCGAGAGCCCGCTCGAAACGCTCGATGGCAAGTGTCTCATTGTCCTGCTTCATGGCGTACTGGGCTGCGGCGGACCAATAGCGTGCCGTGTCCTGCGGGTCGATAAGGGCGAGGGCTTGTTCGCTCATGCGGTAGCCCTGGGTGCGGTAATCGTTGGCGAGTTGTCCGTGGGTGTAGTCCGCCATGTCGTAGAGCAGACGCGAATACGTGATGTAGTAGTCCGCCTGTATGTCGCGCGGGCATTGGTCCACGTCCGTCATGTCTTCGAGCACGTCGGCACTCTCCTTGAACAAGCCCGAGGACAGGAATACGAAAGCATGGCGCGTGCGCGCCTGTACCATCTTCTCACGGGAGTGGAGGTGCATGGCTTCGTCTATGAGTTTCTCCACGTAGGTTGTGGCAGTGTCGTAGGAATAGGACTGGTACTCCAGCGTAAGGGCAAGGAGCCGGTCGTAGGTGCTGCACGGCGCGTGCAGGAGAGAGTCGATACGCTGTTGCTTGAGGGACTGGTATTCGTCTTTGCGGGATAGTTCAGCCTCAAGGAGAGCGATGTCCTCCGTGGTGAACGCATACGCGGAAGGGCACAAGGTGGCTGCGGCAAAGAGCAGACAGAGGAGTGTGATGCGCTTCATGGGATTGCGATTTTGTATGTACCTTGTCCGCTACAGACTATGTAAATGCCTGTGCGCAGGGTGGAGTAGTCTTGCGCCAGTGTGCCGCAGGGGCGTCCCGTCAGGTCGTAAACCACGGCATCACCTTCGGGCATATCGGGCACAAGGGGCAGGGCGGAGGTGCAGTCGCCTGACTCGGTCCATGTCCATTGGCTGTTGTAGGCTCCCACAGGGCGGCTGACGTTGTCGAAGAGGAGATTGCACCAGGTACCGTCGCCTTTGGCAGCGGAGAAAGCAATGCCGCAGACCGCATTGCGGATGTATGTATTTTGGATGCTGAAGCCCGTGACGGAGTGTGCGCCACCGATGACGCTGACTGCGTTGTCGCGTGAATCAAGGATGGTGATGCTGTCGAGATGCACGTTGCGCACGTCGTAGCGCGATGTGCCCCCGATATTGAGTGCGCCCTGGCGGTTGCCCCAAAAGTCACCCGATACGCCCTTGACCCCTTGGGTACAGCCGCAGTGCACGATGGTGATGTTGTGGAGGCGGATATTCTCGTTGCTGCTGAAGCCGCGCCCGTCGAAGTCGGCATTCACGCGCGCCCCTGACTCAAGCCCGTCGAATATGGCAAGGTGGTGTGCGGTATGCCCTGTGCCGCCGAAAAAGCCGAGTGAGGAAGCCCTCCAGTTGTTCTCCGCGGTGCAGTACTCAAAGGTAACGTGCCGGCACATACGGGATGTGGTCCATGATGCCATGTCGTCGTCTCCGTTGTTGCGGAAGGAACAGTAACGTATGGTGTGCCCGTTGGAACCATGTGAGCAATTGATGCCGTCGGCATAGTTGTTGCGAAAGCGACAGTGCTCTACCAGCAGGTTTTCGGACCCGACACTCGAGTAGTCGGCTATCCAAGCCCCGCACTCGAAGTGCTCCGCCCAACAATGGCGGATAACGCTGTTCTTGCCCCATGCGCCCATAAAGGCTTTGCCGACCTGATAGGAGGAGTTGCCCTGGTAGTAGCGCTGGTTGTTGACGGTATTGAGATAGAGCCCCTCCACGCGTGTGTTGCTACCGCTGACTTCTATGCCGCGCTGGTGGTAGGTGGCGGCATTGTCGGACGGAGCCGAGAAGAAGATTTCGGTGTACCATTCGCCCGCCCCGATTATGGAGGTGTTGTCCTTGTTGATATACAAGCGCTTGTCACACTCCCAACGTCCCTCGGGGATATATATGATTTTGCCATAGTTGGCGTTGATAAAGTCTTGTATATCAGATGCTTGAGTACCCCCCCCAGCGGGCGTGTACTGCACCTTGTCGCCGGTGATGTCCTCGTATCGGACGGGTGCGGGCACGGGTTCGAGTTCGACAAAGTCGATGGTGTATGGGGTGTTGTTGTCGTCGGTCTTGACAAGGCGGAGCGTCTCGCCGGTCTCTACGGGTCGGGTAAGGCGGAGGTGCGTCTCGTCGAACTTCATGCGTACGAGCCCTGTGGTACGGGGTGTGTTGTCGGGGTAGTTGTCTGTGCAATACTGCCACGCCCAGTAACTGCTGAGTGCGAGGGTGCCCACCTGTTCCACGCCCGCATAGACGGCAAGGTTACCCGTGGTGCCCGTGCCCTGTTCGCTGTCGGGCAGGGAGAAGCGGATGGTGAGTCCGTCACCCGCACGGTTGATGACCCATGCGACATAGTCGTCCTTGGCAGTGAGCATAAGTGCCTGTTGGTGGGAGGCTTCCGATTGGAGGGTGCGCTGGTCGTCGGACGGAGCGAGGAAGGTGCCGTTGGTCAGGCAACGGTCGGGCTCCGCCTCGTAGCGTTCGTAGGGACGGTTGTAGTAGCCGCGCATGAGGGTGTCGGTGGAAAACTCGTACACATGGCTGCCCTCTGCGAGAGCGGTTTGGGCATAGTGCGGTGCCGGCACAATAGAGAGTGCCAGGAGTGAGAAGAACAGAATAAGCGTCTGACGGTTCATATCGGGTATGATAAAGTTATAATTTTGTTATAGACAGCCGTTCCTTATCGGAATTGCTTGTGCAAAGATACATGTTTTTTCCGATACCTCAAAATGCGGGTTCCGCAGATGTGTGATTTAGATGAAAAACAGGGTAAATATAGGCTATAAATAATCTATATGAAAATCTGATATAGAAAAGCGTTATTATACATAGTATAATAAGATTGTCATACAATGGCAATTAAATCTATATTTTCACTATATCATTTCACTTTGTATAGGGGTTGTAGTACCTTTGCAACGTCAAAACGAAGATGTGCGGTCTCACTCGGGACAAGAAGCACGTCGGAGGTGGAGACACAACTTATTTATAAACAACAAAAAGTTTTGTTATCATGAAAAAATTTACTTTTGTTCTTGCTGCTGCTTTGGTTAGCCTGAGTGCAGCCGCTTACACGCTCAACAATCCCGTTGGTGCAGATGGTCGTTACATTGTGAAGTATGACTGCGCAAAAGGTGCATTTGCTGCCGCTAACGATATGGAGGTAGATGAGACCTTTACTTTTGCAGTGGACATCACCGGCACATGGCTTGAGGATTTCGTAAAGGGAACCCCTACTGCCGAGGGCGCAACCCGTGGTATTGCTATCAACAAGTGGACCAGCAAGGGTGACGTAAACGGCGAGACCAACCGCCTGAAACAAATCAGCGGTAACATCTACGGTATGACCGTGAACTACGCTCAAATCTTCACGGACAAGGAAAAGTTGGCTGCTGAGGTAACCCAAAAGGACTCAATCCTGTACATCTATGGTCAGGTGTTCGGCTTTGAGTTTACCGCAACTGAACCCGGTGCAGGCTGGTGGATGTGGGATGGTGGCAACATCGGTGAGACTACACAGGCTCCCGGTACCGACTGCCTCTTCACATTTGCACCCTACACCGGCACCAAGACCAGTCCTGATTTCTATGGTGATGACTTCGAGGAGCCGATGTTCGGATTTGCAGAGCAGGGTTACGCTGCTCCGTGCGTAACGGCAACCGCAGTGGAGACTGTGAAGACTGACGCAGGCAAGAACGGCAAGTTCGTGGAGAACGGTCAGTTGTATATCCTGAGCAACGGCGTGAAGTACAACGCTCTGGGCGCAGTGGTTAAGTAATTGATGCGACAAGGGAATGCTCAATGCCGGAAAGGCATTGGGCATTTTCTTACTTTGGAGTGTCTGGGCTCGGTCTATCCATAGCCTATCCCTTGCTTATCCCTTGCTTATCCCTTGCTGAATAACCTATAGAAAACCCGAGACTCCCCCGACCCCCTCAAGAGCACCCCACTTCGCCCTGTAGGGCTCGTAGGGACCCCGCTGCGAGAGGGGACAAGGTGAGACGGATTTAGTAGGGGAAGGGCAAAATGACAAACAACTTTTTAATAACAAACCTTATATAAATGCACGTATGAAACACATCTTTCAGAGCGTATTTTTGTGTATGGCAGGTCTGGCTGCGGCGATGGCGTTGCAGGCAATGCCGATAGAAGGCGTGGTGACGGACCCGAAAGGCGAGCCGGTCATCGGTGCCAGTATAGCCGAAGCCGGCACGAGCAACGGTACGATTACCGATTTGGACGGACACTATATGCTGGACGTTGCCGCAGGCAAACAGGTGGTGGTGTCGTATGTCGGCTATAAGTCGCAGAATATCAAAGTAGTATCGGGGCAGTCGGTGTACAACGTCACGCTGCAGGAAGATGTGGAGGTGCTGGACGACGTGGTCGTTATCGGCTACGGTACGCAGAAGCGCAGCGATGTGACGGGCAGTATCTCGTCGGTGTCGTCGAAAGAGATTGCCGACTTCTCCTCCAAGTCGCTTGCCGAGTCGCTGCAAGGTCTGGCAGCGGGTGTGACGGTGACCAAGGGCAGCGGTTCGCCCGGTGAAGCGGCGGAGATTATGATTCGCGGTGCGGGCTCTCTCAACGGCATGGCGCCGCTCTATGTGGTGGACGGCGTGGCACAGGATGCGGGCTTCAACTTCAATATGCGTGATGTGGAGTCTATCGAGGTGCTGAAAGACGCAGGTTCGGCGGCTATCTACGGTTCGCAGGCTGCGGGCGGTGTCATTCTTATCACTACCAAGAAAGGTCGCGCCGAGCGCACACAGGTGGACGTGAATGCCCGTGTGGGTTGGCGCAATGTCAATTCGACCATCCAACTCCTCGGGACGGAGGACTGGATTCGTGCCCGCGACGCATGGGGAACGGGCAATACGCTCGAGTTGCTGGGTGCCACGAGCGCAAGCGAACTGCCGAATACCGACTGGATGAAAGTGATGTTCGGGACGGGTATCGAGCAGGAATACAACGTGTCGGTGAGTGGCGGCACGGAGAAAACCAAGATGTTTATGTCTATCGGTTTCTTGGACGAGAAGGGTACCTATATGGATACGCGCGCGAGACGCTATTCGTTCCGCACGAACCTCGACCACAAACTGGGCAAGCATGTTTCGATAGGCGAGTCGGTGTATGGCGCGATGACGCAGACCAACCCCTCGACCAATTCGTCGATATACAACCACACGGTGCCTTTCCGTACGGTGCCGGTGGCGGAAGTGAAAGATGAGAACGGTGACTATGCACAGACGCCGACTTCGGTCGGTTCGGGACCGAACTTTGCAGGTCTCGAGGCCGCATATCACGATGTTCAGGACAACAACTACTACGTGAACGCGCAGGCGTACTTGAACGTGGAGTTCGTCAAGGGGCTCACGTGGCGCACCACGGGTTCGGCGGCGCTCGGGGCATACTCCAAACGCTATTTCACCGAGTATATGGACTTTGGTCCCGTGCAGGTCGGTGTGGACGGCGGTCAGTTGGACTCCTATTCGGGCACGAACCTCAAACTGATGTTCAACTCCGTGCTGACCTACGACGAGCGTTGGGGCGACCATGGTTTCAAAGCGATGATAGGTACAGAGTGGTGGAAATATGACGGCTACGACTTGTCGGTCAGTACCTATAGTTTCCCCATCCCCGTGGCGTCATCTATTGCGCTGGGCTCGGCGGGAGCAACCAAAGATGCTTCTGATGCTATCCCGCAGGAGCGTCGAGGTTCGGCGTTTGCCCGCCTGAACTACGACTACAAGAGCAAGTACCTCCTCGCGGTCAATTTCCGTGCCGATGCGTCCGACCGTTTTGTCAAGAAGAACCGCTGGGGCTTCTTCCCCTCGGTGAACGCGGGCTGGCGTATGAGCGAGGAGAATTTTATCAAGGAGACGAGTGCTGCCGACTGGCTTTCCAATGCCAAGATCCGTGCTTCGTGGGGTATCCTCGGTAACGATAATATCCCGCAGTATATGTACCAGTCCACCTATTCGATGTCGGGTGTGTCGCACGCCTTTGACAACGGCGAGATTGGGCAGACGGGCGCATGGATTGCCATCCTCGGCAACGAGGACCTCAAATGGGAGGAAGTCAATCAGGTGGATGCGGGTATCGACCTCGGTTTCTTCAACAACCGCCTCACCCTTACCTACGACTATTATAACCGCCAGACGCGCGATATGCTCTACCGCGGTGCGCTCTGCCTCACGAGCGGTATGAGTTACTATTTCTCGTCCGACGACCCCGCCAACACCGTGCCCGTCTATTTCAATGCGGGCTTGGTGGAGAACCAAGGGCATGAGGTGAGCATCCAGTGGCAGGACCGCAAGTCGGACTTCCAATACAGCATCGGCGTGAATATGTCGTTCAACCAAAACATGGTGAAGCAGGTGGGCGACAAGCCCGGGGCTGCGACCATCGACAGGGGCTTGAACAACGACTGGCAGTTCCTGACCCGCACCGAAGACGGGCACCCCATGTCGCTCTTCTACGGCTATCAGGTGCTCGGCATCTTCCAATCGCAGGAGGAGGTGGACCGCTACAACCAATACGCCCTCGACAAATGGAACGAGCAGAACCCCGACCACCCCTACGGCTATGCCGAGAACGGGCAACCGCTCAACGCAGAAGGCAAGGAGATGGGCATCTACTACCAGCGTCAAAACACGGGCGTGGGCGACCTTATCTACGATGACAACGGTCAGGGGCGTGTCACCGCCGCCAGCCGCAAGTATATCGGCAATCCGTGGCCGAAGATGACAATGGGTGTCAATATGTCGTTTGCCTACAAGGGCTTTGACCTTGCGTTGGTCTTCAACGGTGCCTTCGGCTTCGACATCATGAACCTCGTCAAGCCCTATACGCACATGTTCATGTCCGACAACACCACGGCGGCGATATTCAATACTTCGTGCTTCGGCAAGGGCAACACCACCGTTACCAGCGACCCGCGTGTGGGCTACCTCGACGAGACGGGGAAGGTCATCGGCGACGGTGCCGCCAACAAGAACTACTCCACCGTGTCGGGCTACCTCGTGGAGAAAGGCGACTACCTCAAACTCAAGAACCTCTCTTTCGGCTACACCCTCCCGCAGAAGTACAGCCGCAAGGCGAAGATGGAGAAACTGCGTGTTTATTTCTCGGCGCAGAACCTGTTCACCATCACCAAGTATTCGGGCATCGACCCCGAAATCGGCGGCAACAGCCTGATGTACAATGTGGACCACCACAACCGCTATCTGCCCTCCCGCCTCTTCTCCTTCGGCTTGGACGTAACCTTCTAAACACCATAGAACAACTAGATTAACTATATCTTCTAGAAACCACTAAAATCAAGCAATATGAAAAAGCAAGCAATGGCAATCCTTCTCGTAGCCGCAACAGCCTTGGGAGGTTGCAAGGATTTCTTCGACATATCCAATCCGCAGACCCTGACCACCGACAATTTCCCTGCCACCATGGAGCAGGTGGACCAGTTGGTCACCGCCGCCTATGCGCAAGACCATGCCATCGGCACGTATGCCTTCTACTGGTTCCCGATGGGCGTGTGGCTCTACGACCACACCACCGACCTCTACGGTTCCTACGACGAGCGCGCCTTCTCGCAGGACAACTACTCCAGCATCGACTCGCGCTACCTGACCACCACCTACACCGACCTCTGCAAGTGGATGAAACTGGCAACTACGGGCATCGAGGGCATCGGCTTCTACCGCGAGCACTACGGCAAGACCACCGAGGACGCCACCCTCGACTACTACCTCGGGCAGTGCTATTTCAACCGCGCCTTGGCGTATTGGCACGCGCAGATATTCTTCGAGATGAACCCCGACGGACTCGGATTCCCGAAGATTGACCGCGTCATCTCCGACGTCGAGGGCTTGAAACTCAGCCGCGAGACCGTGCGCGACACGTGGCAGTTCATCATCGACGACTGCAACCGCGCCGTCACTCTCCTCACGGGGCACACCGAGGACGAGTTCCGCGCCACCGAATGGGCTGCCAAAGGGCTGCTTGCCAAGGTCTATATGCAGTCGCTCTACATCTTCCCCGAGAACCGTGACAAAACCAAAGCCCTCCTCGAAGACATCATCAACAATAGCGGCAAACATCTGGTTAGCAGCGAGATATACAAGGATATGTTCTTCGGCAACGAAGCCAACGAACACAATGCCGAGTCGCTCTACGAACTCACCATGACCAGCAACCCCAAGCAGAACGGTCCGTGGGATAGCTACACCACAGGCTCGGGTATGCCGATGGTCTTCGCGCCGTGGTTCGTCAAACTGTCGTTCAAGTTCGATACGTTGGCACCCGATCCGCTGACACAGCGTTACGATGTTGATATTGCCGACAAGGCTTCGCAATGGGGGAATAATTATGTCCACGACCGCAATATCGCCCGTTTCGGCTTCTGGAACTTCTACGGGGACACCATTCCGCGCCTCACGCTCAATCCCAACTACAAGCACAATCCCAGGAAGCGCGACTACACCTTGGACAATTTCCCGTATATGCTCGCCCAACCTGACTATCGCGCAGACGCTCTTGCCCTCAAGAACGACCCCGCGAAGGTGGACCCGCGTCTTGTCCTCAATGCAGGGCAGCCTTTTGTAGATGAGTATATTGACGGCAAAGGGCGCACCACGCTCTACAACCGCTCGCATGAGGTAAAAGACCAGCCCGACCGCCTCGCATGGCAGCACCGCAAATATACCAATATCCACGGCACCGAGATGGGGTCCGCGCCGTATGGCTGGAACCAGTCCTCCAACTGCAATTTCTACATCATCCGCCTTGCGGACATCTATCTGCTCTATGCCGAACTCATTGCCGACACCGAGCCGGACAAGGCGCTTGAGTATGTCAACAAGGTGCACCGCCGTGCCTACGGCTACGACCCCAACACGGCTTGCCCGTATGATTACGCCAATCTCACCGCCCGCACCCGCGCGTATTTCGACACCGACCCGCTGGCAAACAATCCTTTGCGCTACGAGCGTTGGGCGGAACTCTTTGCCGAGGGGCAATGGTGGTTCGACATCCGCCGCTACCGTATCGGCGACACTGAGGCGGCGTACTACGAGAAGACCTCGCACGGTCCTATCACATGGAAGGGCAACGAGAGTTACGTGCAGCCTATTCCCCAACTCGAACTCGAGCGCAACAAGAACATGAAGCAATCCACTGGCTACCCGTCTATTTGACCCTCTCTGACCTCACGCTGTCAACTACGGTACATACACGGTAGATACACGGTAGATATACGGTAGATACACGGTAGATAATCGGTTGATTCTGCTGACCCGACCGTACCCATATCGTACTCTGGTGATGGCTTGGCAGAGTTCTTACCGCACCTATACCGAGTTCGTATAGAGACGTTGCACAGTATTGTTTCTTAGCAGGGCGATACTATCGCCCGCCAAACGACAACAAATTAACATAATTCTAATCACATTGGTGAAAGAAAAAATTAATGGTTAATTATACGGTAATTAATGTTCTTGTAAAAACGATAAGTAAATGTTCAACGGAAATATGAAGCAATTTTTTGGATGTATATTACTGGCGGCACTCACTTTGACTGCCTGCCAACAGAAAACCACGGTCTCATCGCCCGATGATACCTTGGAGGTGTCTTTCCGTCTCGCCGCCAACGGCGCCCCCGAGTACCAACTCTCTCGCAAGGGCAACCTGATGCTCGACTGGTCGGCTATGGGGCTTGTGCTGGCGGACAAAGACCTCAGCCGCGGCTTCACCCTGCTCGGCACCGACACCACCTCTTTCGATGAGACATGGCAGACCGTCTGGGGCGAAGAGCGTCTCATTCGCAACCGCTACCGCCAACTCATCGCGCACCTGCAGCACGAGTCGGGTACGGCTATGGATATCGTATTCCGTGTCTTTGACGACGGTTTCGCTTTCCGATACATGTTCCCCGCCAACGCGGACAGCATGGTCGTTATGGACGAGAAAACCGAATACCGTTTCCTCCGCGAACCGCAGGCGTGGTCTATCCCGTGGCGCACCGAGTACTACGAAGCCCTCTGGACACGCGAACCCATTTCGCAAAAGGACACCACCTGTTCGCCTATCACACTCGAGTTCGCCGAAGGCGGCTACGGTTTCCTCCACGAGGCGAACCTTACCGACTACCCCGCCGAGAACTTCTACTATGCGGGCAATACCATCCGCACGTACCTCACGCCGTGGCAGAATGGCGTAGCGGCTTATGAGTCAGGCGTTTGGCAGACCCCGTGGCGCATGATGGTCATCGCGGACGACCTGCAGGGGCTGCTTGCCTCGCGCGTCATGCTCAACCTCAACGAGCCCTGCTGTATCGAAGACACTGCGTGGATTCGCCCGATGAAGTTCATAGGCATCTGGTGGGGCATGCACCTCAATACGATGACGTGGAAGCAAGGTCCTATCCACGGTGCCACTACCGCGAATATGAAGCGCTACATCGATTTCGCAGCCGATAACGGTTTCGGCGGCGTCCTCGCCGAAGGCTGGAACGAAGGCTGGGAGGCATGGGACGGCACCGACCCCGATGCCAAGTTCTCATTCGTTAAACCCTATCCCGACTACGACATCGACTATCTCGCCCGCTATGCCCACAGCCGCGGCGTGGAGATAGTCTTCCACCACGAGACGCAGGGCAACGCCGCCCAGTACGAGGGCGAACTCGACGAGGCGTACGACTATATGGAAAAGTACGGCATGCACTCCGTCAAGACGGGCTATGTCAGCCCCATTATCACCACCGTGGACGGGCAGCAGTACAACCGTTCGCAGTCGGGCGTGCGCCACTATCGTAAAGTGATAGAGACGGCGGCACGCCACCATGTCTGCATCGACAACCACGAGCCTGTCATGCCCACGGGGCTATGCCGCACATATCCTAATTTTTTCACGCAGGAGGGCATCCGCGGGCAGGAGTGGAACGCATGGAGCACCGACGGTGGTAGTCCCGCTTCGCATGTGGCTACGTTGCCTTACACACGTATGCTGGCAGGTCCCGCCGACTATACGCCGGGCGTGTTCAACTTCGACAATCCCGTCCACCCGTCCACGCGCGTACACGCTACATTGGCTAACCAACTTGCTCTGTTTGTTACCATGTACTCGCCGCTGCAGATGGCGTGCGACCTGCCCGAGAATTATATGAGGCACCCCGCAGAGTTCCAGTTCATTCGCGATGTGCCCTGCGACTGGGAGCAGTCCCGTCTGCTCTCCGGCGCGATAGGCGAATACATCGTTATGGCACGTCAGGACCGCCACTCTGCCGACTGGTACATCGGTGCCGTCAATGCCGACACTCCCCGCGACATCACCCTCGACTGGTCCTTCCTGCCCGATGGCAACTATACCGCGCAGATCTACCGTGATGCCCCTGATGCCGACTGGCAAACCAACCCCTATGCCACGGTTATCGAGACAATACAAATAACAGGCACATCTGCCCCGTTGACTATCCGTCTCGCCTCAGGCGGCGGTCTCGCCATCCGTCTGATAGCGGAATAAGACCCCGGTTATCATATTGGCATAGGGACCACAGGACCGGCTGACCACTTGATTTCTTATATACACCCGCGCGCACGTGCGGGTGTATATTTATAAATGAACTGGTCTGCTGGTCATCTGGTCACCTTTTTCCCTGCGGCTTCCCTGATCTTTCCCTGTTCTTACCGTGCAATTTGTTGTGGGATAGTTATAGGTTGCTTTTTTTACCCGCGCCGTTGCATATTTCGCAAAATTGTAGTACCTTTGCGCCCACTACTAATTTGCGATGAGTATGTACAAGCGTATTTTGTTAAAGTTGTCGGGCGAGAGCCTGATGGGAGCAAAACAATATGGTATTGACGAGGTGCGTCTGGCAGATTACGCCCGCCAAATCAAGCAGATAGCCGGACGCGGCGTGGAGGTTGGCATCGTGATAGGTGGCGGGAATATCTTTCGCGGGCTGTCGGGTGCGCAGAAGGGCTTTGACCGCGTCAAGGGTGACCAGATGGGCATGTTGGCGACCGTGATAAACTCGCTGGCACTATCCTCCGCGTTGGAGGCGATAGGGCAGAAAGTGCGCGTGCTGACCAGCATACGCATGGAGCCGGTTGGCGAGTTGTACAGCACCGCCAAAGCCTTGCGCCTGATGGGCAAAGGCAACGTGGTGATTGTGGCAGGCGGTACGGGAAACCCGTATTTCACCACGGACACGGCATCGGTGCTGCGCGCCATTGAGTTGCAAGCCGATGTGATGATGAAGGGCACGCGCGTGGACGGAATCTACACCGCCGACCCCGAGAAAGACCCTACAGCCACGAAGTTCACTGAGATAACTTACGACGAGGTCCTGCAGCGCAACCTCAAAGTGATGGACCTCACCGCCATCACCATGTGCCGCGAGAACGGAATGCCCATCTATGTGTTCGACATGGACACCGTCGGCAACCTTGAAAAGGTGATGAACGGCGAGCAGATAGGCACGCTGGTGAAGCCGTAAAGTAGAATATTTTAACTCTAATACAAATATGATTGAACCTGACAAAATTCAAAACGACGCTGAGGAACTGATGCAATCGGCGATTATGTTCTTGGATGATGCATTGGCGCATATCCGTGCCGGCAAGGCAAGTACACGTATTCTCGACCCCGTGCGCGTGGAGTATTACGGGCAGATGGCGCCCCTGACCAACGTGGCGACTATCACCACGCCCGATGCGCGTACCATTCAGATTCAGCCGTGGGAAAAGAAGATGCTGCCCGGCATTGAGCGTGCTATCATCAACTCCAATATCGGACTTGCGCCTAGCAACAATGGCGAGTGTATCCGTCTTGTGATGCCGCCGCTGACGGAGGAGCGTCGTCGTGAGTTGGCAAAGCAGTGCAAAGGCGAAGCCGAGAATGCCAAGATGAGTGTGCGCAATGCCCGCCGTGATGCCATTGAGTTGCTCAAGAAGCAAATCAAAGAGGGGCTGCCCGAAGATGCAGAGAAAGATGCTGAAAACGAGGTGCAGAAACTCCACGACAAATACGTGAAGCAGATTGACGAACTCTACGCCAAGAAGGAAAAAGACATCATGACCGTATAGGCTCATGATGAACAAAGACCGTGTAGCAAGTTGGTTATCAATGGCATTGCGCACTTGGCGCGGTGCCGTTGTGGTGGCGTTTGGGATATTGGCTTGTCCGATGTCCCGCGCAGTGTCTTTGGATAGTATCGTGAACCTGCCCGCCATGGGCATACCGGTCATCAACTACACGCCCGAGACCTCGTGGGAGTTCGGGGCGGCGGCACAAGGGTATTTCTGCCTGCCGGGGCAGCAGAAGACCTCTATCGTGCAGTTGGACGGGGCATATACGCTGAAGCATCAGTGGTATGTCAATACGCTTGGCACCATCTATTTTGGCGGAAAAGTACCATGGCAGTTGCAGTACAGGGTGGGGTATAATCACCGCCCGACAGCGTTCTATGGCGTGGGTAATCAGGGAACCACGGACATAGGTATGCTTCGTGAGGGGCTCCCGTTCAGTCTCAAGCGCGGGTATATGGATGTACAGACGCGCATCTCAGTGGGCGGCAACTGGTCGGTGGGACCCTTGTTCGACTTTCAGCACCAGCAGACAGGATTGCCCGATACACTCACCCCGCACCCTACTTCCACACAATGGGGCTTAGGCATTGTGGCGCAGTACGACACCCGCGACCGGGTGTATTACCCCACGCGGGGGCTGTTCTTCAAAGCCGCCCTCACGCACTATGAGCGGGCTTTGGGCAGCAGTGCGCGTATCACAATGATACACATCGACTTGCGTCAGTTTGTCCCGTTGCCCTATGACTTTACTTGGGCTTGGCAGTTCCGCAGCCAGTGTGCATTGTCGGCAGGCGACACACCATACCCGATGTTGCCCGGATTGGGTGGGCAGGACGGGCTGCGCGGTATCAACAAGAGTATGTTCCGCGACGACCTGATGGTGGCTTTGCAGACCGAAATGCGTATCCCGATATGGAGTATCTTCCGCGCTACGGTGTTTGCGGGTATAGGCGATGTGTACGATATTCACGACTGGCAATGGGCTGTGCCGAAGGTCAGTTACGGACTCGGACTGCGCATGAGTATCAACCGAGCAAAGGTGAATATCCGTTTCGACATCGCGCGCAGTAACGTGGACCCTCGATGGGATACGGCAAAGGCGTATGGATTTTATCTAACCGCAACAGAGGCATTCTGATATGAAAGGCTTGGTCATAAAATCCACAGGCACTTCGTATGTGGTGCACTTCGAGGACGGCAGTACGTTGGATTGCCGTGTGAAGGGTAATTTCCGTATCCGTGGTATCCGCTCCACGAACCCCGTAGCCATAGGCGATTATGTGGAGGTGGTGAAGGGCGATACGATGGCGCAGGGTGATGCAACCCATTGGATTACAGACGTATATGACCGTCGCAACTATATCATCCGCCGTAGTACCAACCTCAGTCACGAGTCGCATATCTTGGCGGCGAATATCGACTTGGCAGCACTGATGGTGACTGTCAATCACCCCAAGACCTCCACCACGTTTATTGACCGCTTCTTGGCTACTTGTGAGGCGTACCGTGTGCCCGCGTGCATTATATTTAATAAGGTGGACCTGCTCACCGACGACGAGCGGCACTTGTTGGCTGACCTGCGCACCCTCTATGAGGGCATAGGCTATAAGACTTATGCCATTTCGGCTTTGAATACGGATAGTGAGGAATATAGACGACTCTTGTCGGCGCTGTGTGGCGGGGTGACATTGCTCTCCGGCAACTCCGGCATCGGCAAATCGACATTGCTCAATGCCGTATTGGGTCGCGAAGTCACCCGTACAGGTACCATCTCCACCGCCCATAACAAGGGTATGCACACCACCACTTTCTCCGAGATGTACCCGCTCCCCTCATCCCTCAACCCTCAACCCTCAACTATTTCTTGGCTCATTGACACCCCGGGCATCAAGGGCTTTGGCGTACTTGACATGCAGCGCGAGGAGGTCGGGCATTACTTCCGTGAGATATTCCGCATCGGGCGTGAATGCCGTTATTCGGATTGCGTCCATATCGACGAACCGGGCTGTGCCGTATGCGAGGCGGTCAAGAACGGCGACATAGCCTTCTCCCGTTACGAGAGTTACCTCTCCATGTTAGGCGATATTTCAGAAACAAAATATAGATGATTTTAGCAAATGTAGTATAAAATTTGCAGGGCAACCGCATCAAAATTGAGCGATGGTTTGCGATGTTGCGATGGCGAATGACATCCGTATAAGGTGATTTTG
>CAKUUM010000010.1 GCA_934692905.1 uncultured Bacteroidales bacterium | reverse complement strand
CTGATATTGGGTGATGGTTTCGGAGCACCTGCCTATACACCGCGTCTGCGCAGTCTCTGCGACTACCTCGTGCAGCGCGGGCATCACATTCAAGTAGTGGTGGAATACATTCAACCGCTACCTTTTGAACACGCATACCCGATAGATGAGGTTGCTATCTACCACAAAGGGGCTTTCCACAGATTGGATTGGGCTGTCAAAAACGTACTTAGCCTTTTGTTCGACTACAAGAACAGACACTTCGCACGCATTGTTGAGCAACGCTATGGAGCACAACAGTTTGACCTTGTCCTTTGCACCACTTTCCACACGTTCCCGCTCTATGCTGCCATTGAATTTGGGAAACGTCACCATATCCCTGTGCATCTTGACATTCGTGATATCGTGGAACAAACGCCTCATAATCACAGCGATTACCTTGCCCATACCCATAGGCTGTTGCGTCACTTTGTTACACCATTCCAACGGGTGAATCTCCGCCGTCGCAATCGGATGTTACGTGCAGCCGACAGCGTCTCTACGGTATCTCCGTGGCATCAGACCGTACTCTCTCAGTACAACTCGCATACACATTTGATATACAACGGCTTTGACGCGGCATTATACCAATTCCGCCCTGTACCGACCCAGCGGTTCACACTATCCTATATCGGGAAGTATTTCGGACAGCCCTTGCAGAACGCGGAACCTCTGTTTCAGGTCTTGTCTCGGTTAGAAGACCTTCCTTTTCAACTGCAAATACACACCAATCCGCAAGGGATTAGGCTTTTTAACGAGTTGGCAAGCCGTTACCGTATCACACCATATGTACACGTTTGCGGATATATTCCCACAGACGAAGTAATCCGGGCCTATCAGCAGAGCAGCATCTTGCTTGTCTTTACCAACAAAGCATCTGATGCCACGGTACATGGAATGATGACCACCAAGTTCTTCGAGGCACTCGGTTGTGAAAAGCCGGTCTTATGCACACCGTCGGATGAAGAGTGTTTGGCACAAGCCATTCACGAAACCAATGCAGGTCTTGCTTCATCTGCCCCCGATGAAATCAAGGATTTTATCATGTCGAAGTACCACGAGTGGCAAACTAACGGCTTCACCCGCCAAACAGTCATCAACAAACAGCAGTTCTCCCGCCAACACCAGGCAGAGCAATTTGAGCAACTCTTCCTTTCATTGCTTCAATAGATAATCATGCCCGTAATCAGCGTTATAGTACCCGTTTACAATGCCGAGCCCTACTTGGCACAATGCATTGAGTCGTTGCTCTGCCAGACACATCGTAACCTGCAGATTATCCTTGTCAATGACGGCTCTACGGACAACAGTCAGACGATTGCGGAACGCTATGCCCGTGCCGATGCGCGCGTGGAACTGTACACACAGCCCGACTTGGGGCAGTCCGCAGCACGCAACAACGGTATGCTTCACGCCATAGGTGACTACATCTCTTTTATTGACGCCGACGACTACATTGATGCCGATTTCTACCAGACACTCCTCAAAGCCTGCCAACCCGACACCGACATCGTACAAATAGGCTACCGTCGGGTGCAAGAGGGCAAAGTGCTCACCGAGCAGTGTCCTCGTACGTTCTTCCAGTTCACATCACCTTGCATGAGGCTCTACCGGCGCGACTTTCTCACACGTCACCGCCTGACTTTCACCGAGGGCATAATTTACGAAGACGTACTCTTCTCCATTGACCTTTGGAGTGCGCACCCGACCTACCGCATGGCACACTATACGGGTTACAACTACCGCTTGAATCCCCACTCCACCACTGCCGCACGCAACCGTCAGGCAGAGCAGACCCTTTTCGCTGCCCTGCGCCAACGCTATACAGCCTCGCACGATTGGAAACTGCGACTGCAGATTATCTATACCTATGTCCGACTTAAATTACATTTTGCATACCATGAATAGCGAACACATCCTTCAACTCCTGCATCAGGAGGTTATCCCTGCCATTGGTTGTACCGAACCGATAGCAGTTGCACTCTGTGTGGCACGTGCCACCGAACTTCTCGGAGCCGAGCCCGACCGCATCACCGTGCATCTGAGCAAGAATATCTACAAGAACGCCATGGCGGTAGGTATTCCCAACACGGGCATGACGGGACTTCCCATAGCCATTGCCTTGGGTGCCACCGTCGGCAAGTCCGGGTATAAACTCGAAGTGTTGCGCGATGCCACACCCGATGCCGTAGCCTACGCGCGGGCATATATGGAGCGTGTGCCCGCCGACATTCAGGTGGACGCCGATGCGCCCGATGTCCTCTATATCCGTGCCGAAGTGTCCAAGGACGGCATCTCCGCCCACGCCACTATCCAAGGTGACCACACCCGCTTCGTCGAAGACAACCAACGTACAACCAACAACGTGCAAAGCACCACCCAACGCGAAGCCAACAACGCAACGCCACTAACGTTGCGTACCGTTTACGACTACGCAACCACAACGCCATTGGACTCTGTCCAATTCCTTCTCGACGGCGCAAAGATGAATGTCCGCGCGGCAGAAACATCCTTCACGGGTTCTTACGGTCACGGGCTCGGACGTCTGATGCACATCACCCCCGACACACCCAATGCCGCTATCGAGGCGTTGTTTGGCAATACGCTGTTCACCAAAATCATCAGTTACACCTGTGGCGCATGCGACGCACGCATGTCGGGAGCCATGGTACCGGTGATGAGCAACTCGGGCTCGGGCAATCAGGGCATCTCATGCTCCGTACCCGTCTATCTCTACGCACAGGAGAACCACTGCACGGAAGAGCAGACGCTCCGCGCGCTCACCCTCAGCAATCTCACTGTCATCTACATCAAGCAGTCGCTCGGTCGTCTCTCCGCACTCTGCGGCTGTGTGGTAGCAGCCACCGGCTCAGCCGTCGGCATCACCTACCTCATGGGTGGCAACTACACCGAAATCACCTACGCAATCAAGAACATGATTGCCAACATCTCCGGTATGATTTGTGATGGAGCCAAACCTGGCTGTGCCCTCAAGGTCACCAGTGGTATCTCCACCGCTATCATGAGTGCTTTCCTTGCCATGCAGCATTCGTATGCCGACAGCACCGAAGGCATTGTCGAGGAGGACATCGACCGTACCATACGCAACCTCACCCGTATCGGGCATGACGGCATGACGCAGACGGACGACCTCATTCTCGACATCATGACCCACAAGCAGCAATAAAGCAGCAACTAAGCAATAATAACCCTGTTATATATGATTACAATAGAGCAACTAAAAGACATTCAACAGCGCGCCGACAAACTCAAGCAATACCTGTCCATCGATGAGAAGCGCGTCCAACTCGAGGAAGAAGAACTGCATACCCAAGCCCCGGGCTTCTGGGACGATGCCAAAGCCGCAGAGGCGCAGATGCGCAAGGTCAAGGGTATCAAACGCTGGATAGACGGCTACGAAGGCGTGCGCTCGTCCGTAGAGGAACTGCAACTTGCCTTCGATTACTACCGCGAGGAACTTGTGACAGAGGAAGAGGTGGATGCCGCTTATGCCCGCGCACTGCGTGAGGTGGAGGACCTTGAGATGAAGAATATGCTTTCGCACGAGGAGGACCAGATGCCTGCGGTGCTCAAGATTGTAGCAGGCGCGGGCGGCACCGAGGCGCAGGACTGGGCGGAGATGCTCATGCGTATGTATCAGCGTTATTGCGAGAAGCACGACTACAAGGTCACCGTTGCCAACCTGCAGGAGGGCGACGAGGCGGGTATCAAGACCGTAACCTTCAACATCGAGGGTGACATGGCGTACGGCTACCTCAAGAGCGAGAATGGCGTACACCGCTTGGTACGTGTCAGTCCCTATAACGCACAGGGTAAGCGTATGACGTCGTTTGCGTCCGTATTCGTTGTGCCGCTCATCGACGACTCCATCGAGATAGAGGTCAACCCCGCAGGCATCAGTTGGGATACTTTCCGTTCCTCGGGCGCAGGCGGACAGAACGTCAATAAGGTCGAGTCGGGCGTACGGTTGCATTACAAGTTCGTCAACCCGCTTACCAATCAGCCTGACGAAATCGTAATCGAGAACACGGAAACGCGCGACCAGCCGAAGAACCGCGAGAACGCTCTCCGTCACCTCCGCAGTCAGTTGTACGAGTTGGAGTTGGAGAAGCGGCGGCAGGCAGCGGCGAAGGTGGAAGCGGGTAAGAAGAAGATTGAGTGGGGTTCCCAGATTCGCTCTTATGTCTTCGACGACCGTCGTGTCAAGGACCACCGTACCAACTACCAGACCTCCAATGTCAATGCCGTCATGGACGGCGACCTCGACGCCTTCATCAAAGCCTACCTCATGGAGTTCCCCGAATAGCATCCGCTATCCGCGATGCAATAGGAAAACGGCTGTCCGATACGCTCGGGCAGCCGTTTCCAATACATTTCAAACAGGTATTACTTCTGCGCCACGGTATCTATAGGTAGCGTCATCGTACGCAGTATAGCCTCGGCCTGACGCAGCGCGGTCCTTTTCTTTTGCCCGGGACCATAGATAAACGCCTCAGCCGTCACCACGTTGCCGTTCACTTGGTCCAGTCGCGACAGGCTGACGTAAGGTCCGCCCATGGCTTCACCGCCCAACATCTTCCACAGCCCGCGCACTTCGGCGGCGTACTGCCCATGTTGCACGTTTATCTCGCGCATCTGGGGGGGAATCACCTTATACTCTGTCCCCATCCTGCTGCCTTCCACCGTTGCGGTCACCACACGCCCCAGCACCTCGTCACGCTGCTTGTTTAGGAACTCCGCCGTGAAGGTCTGCGGGTCGGTGTACGGGTAGGCATACACCACCAGGTCACGCCGCATGGTCCCCTTGCTGTTGCAGCACCACAAGAGGTGCACAGACTGCTCTATGACCTCATTGTGCATTGCGCATTGTGCATTGCGCATTGCCAGCACTGTGTCCATGATGACCATATAGTCTTCGGGCACCAGCATGTCGCAATGCATCTGCTTGTCCAATATGGCACGTGCTTTCTTGTTGGTGCTTGCGCGGTAGAAGCGCTTCTGTCGCTGTATCTCCTGCTCCACAAACCAGTCCCTTACCTCATTTCCGTGCGCCAGCCAGTACGCCACAAACTCACTCTGCGACGGCGTTTGCACGCGATATACGGCTTGCGGCTGCGACCAGTAGTTGGTGCTCACCTTGGCTTTGGTCTGCGTATAGCGGCTCGCGTCAATATCCACAAACAATATATTGCGGGTGGGCTTCAGCATATCGTCAAATGCTGTGGGAGCCACCTGTGTCAGTTTGAAATACGGCTCCACTTGCGGCAAGCACGGCATCGGCGCAGCCATCACCGCACTCACAAGGTCGTATGTCATAGCGATGGGCTCGCTATATCCCGACGCCCCGTCCACCAGGCTGTAGCGGTTGATTTCGTTCCTCTCGTCCTGCGTCAGGGCATTGTTTTGCATCACCACCAGGCACTCGTACACCGACCCTGTTGCCGAGGTCAGCGTGCGCCCGCTACCATGCTTGCAACCCGAGAGGCAGAGCAACGCCATGCCCGCGAGCACAAGACCTGTATATTGTTTCTTATTCATACGTATCCGGCTATACCGCCGCCATATTCTTCTCGTTGAACAAGTCCTTGCCTTCCGCCGTGTAGGCGTACTCGATGCGGTCTTTGTAGTATTCCTCCACCTTCCCCCGCACAATCTTCATCGTCGAGTTCACCATGTGGTTCTGCTCCGTAAACGCTTCTGGCAGCACCGCAATGGCTTTCGGCAGCCACATCTCGGGGAACATACCGGCAAACTTGCCGTTTTTGTATTCGTCTGCCTCGGCTTGAACCTTCTGCAGCATAGCGCGCTTGCCCTCATACGATGCGGGGTCAATACCCTTGCCATTCACGTACTCGCGTAACGCCTCTTTGTTCGGCACTATCAGCACTATCGTGTACGGGTCTTGGTTGTTGTGCAGCACCACTTGCTCGATATATTTGCTGCCGTCTGTCAGACTGTCCTCGTAACCTTCCGGACTGTATTTCTCGCCGTCCGAACTGATTAGCAGCGACTTGAAGCGACCTACCACCCACAGATACCCAGGATGGTCCTTGCGCACATAGCCCATATCGCCCGTGTGCAACCAGCCGTCCACTATCGTCTTGGCGGTCGATTCGGGGTTCTTCCAATAGCCTGCCATCACGTTCTCGCCGCGAATCACTATCTCGCCTTTCTGTCCTGCGGGCACCTCCTTACCCTCGTCGTCGCATATCTTCAAATCTAAATCCGACACTATGCGTCCGCTCGAGCCGAAGATGGCGTGTCCCGTCGAGTTGGCGCAGATAATCGGCGTCGCCTCACTCAGTCCGTAACCTTGGAACATCGGCATGCCCACTGCGCAGAAGTAGCGTTGCAACTCGATGTCTAATAGCGCACCGCCGCCTACAAAGAACTTCATCCGTCCGCCGAATCCCTCGCGCACAGCCTTGAATATCAGTTTGTCGAACAAATCCACCAGCGGCTTTCGCCAGAAGTCCTTGCCGCCGCGGTTCCAATACTCCTTATTATATTTAATGGCGTTGTTGAGGGCGAAGTTGTAGAGTTTCTCCACCGTCGCGCCCTTTTGCTTGATACTTGTCTCAATGCTCTTGCGGAAGTTACGTGCCAGTGCGGGCACCGACAGCATCACCATCGGGCGTACTTCCTTGATAGACAATGGGATATTCTTCAGCGTTGCGATAGCGGTCTTGCCCACAGGTACTGTGGCTATGCTGCCGCAATACGACATCATCGTATAGAATCCCGCCACGTGCGCAAAGCAGTGGTCCAATGGCAATATAATCAGCATCACATCATCGGGCTCCACGCCGATGATAGAGCGCGCCTGCTCCACATTCGCCGTGTAGTTGCGGTGCGTCAGCAGGATACCCTTGGGGTCGGCCGTTGTACCCGATGTGTAACTGATATTCGCGTAATCGTCAGGTCCCACCGACTTGTATCGCTCCTCAAAGTCCTTGCCGTTGTGTGCGAGAAACGACTCGCCCTTGGCAATCACCTGGTCGATACCAATCTCTTTGTCTTCGTATTTGCCCAACTTGTCGAACACTATCACGTACTTCACGTTGGGGCATTCGGGCAGTATCTTGCGAATCTTCGGCAGTTGTTGCTCGGATGTCATAATGTATTTCGCATCAGAGTGTTGGATACGGAACAATAGGTCGCTTGCCTCTGCCAACTTGATGCTCAGCGGCACGTTCACGCCGCCCGCATACAGGATACCCAGTTCGCCTGTAACCCACAGGTTGCGCCCTTGGGACAGCAACGCCGCCCGCTCGCCTTTCTGCATACCCAATGCCATCAGTCCGGCACCTATCAGGTGTGCCTGCTCGCGTGTCTGGGCGTATGTGGTCTCGGTCCACACATTATCTATTTTCTCGCGCAGAAACACGTGGTCGGCATACATCGCCGTATATTTCTCCACAAAGTCAATGATAGTCAATCTTTCTTTCATACCTATTTGAATTTCTGTTTTATTAGGATTACTATTCTTATTGGTTAGAATTACTATTCTCAACTGCATTTTAGTTCACGCGGCAAAGTTACTAATTTATTCCCGAACACACAAATTCGTTCCTCAGCACACAAATACCCCCATCGGGAATATCCTGTAATATCCTATAATATCCTGTGATATTCTCGTGTATTTATCGTGTTATGAGTAGGTGATTAGTGGGTGATTAGTGGGTGATTAGTGGGTGATTGACAACTTCATTTCCTGTCTTTTCATAATCTACCAAGGGCGCCTGCCGGGGACGCGGACGCCCTCGTCCGCGGTCAGTTCGGAACGAACTGCATGACTATGCTGCATTTATAGTAGATTAGTATATGGCACATCGCTCCCTCTACGAGTCTCTTCGTATCAACTCATACAGGTAGTTGTATTGTTCCGGAAAGATGCTGAAGTCCATTTGCACGCCGCTTCGTCCGGGGTCCCAGCCGTCCTTGATATGCAGAAACATATGCGCGATGGTGTCTATATGCACGTTCCCGCGTATCTCGCCCGCGCGCATACTGTTCTTTATTGCCTCCACCCACAGGTTCAGTTCCTGCTCGTACAGCCGTCGTGCCCTGCGGTACAACTCCGGAAACTTGCTATATGCGGTGTACATCACCGTCACCACGTTCGACGTGTTGATATTCTTGTTCTCCACCATACCCAGAAACTCTTTCAGTTTGTCCAGATACCCCAGCATGGCTTCTATCATCTCGGGGATGGTCACACTGTGTTGGACGCGGCTCAGGGCTTGTTGTTTCGGCATAAGGAGGTAGGTATTCACCACCTCTTCGAATAGTTCGTCTTTGTCTTTGAAATAGTAATATAGCGTTCCCCGTCCCATATTCAGGGCGGCCTGCAAGTCGGTTATCGACACATTCGCATACCCGTCTATCATATACAACTCCAACGCTTTCAGCAAGATATGCTCTCTTCTGTTTTCTACCATCATTATTTGGGTTTACTGATACAATCTTTATCCGCTATATAGTCCGTCTATCGACAACAAACACCCCTACAAAAGCCATACCAAACCGGTCATTTTGCATTTTTCTCTCCAAACTGAACGGTTGTTCGACTTATTTTACCTACCTTTGCCGCCGGTATTAGTAAACAAAAAAGCATTTAGTATGTCAAAAATCAAAGGAAAAAACGTGTTAATCACCGGTGGAGCATCGGGTATCGGTAAAATCATGGGGCGTATGGCATTGGAGAAAGGGGCACGCACTCTCATCATCTGGGACATCAACACCGACAATATGAACCTCACTGCCAAGTCATTGGCCGACAAAGGGTTAGTACGCACCTATCGGGTCGATGTCACCAACAGCGATGCCGTCGTTGCCGCCTACAAGCAGGTCAAGCGCGACTGCGGCAGTGTGGATATTCTCATCAACTGCGCAGGCATTGTACGCGGCAACAGCACCTTCGACCGCCAAACCGTTCAGGACATCCGCCTCACCATGGAGGTCAACACCATCGCGCCCATGGTGCTTTCCCTGCAGGCCCTGCCCGATATGCTTGCCAACAACTGCGGGCATATCTGCAATATCGCCTCTGCGGCGGGGATGATTTCCAACCCAAGGATGTCCGTTTACGCCGCCAGCAAATGGGCGGTCATCGGTTGGAGCGACTCCATGCGTATCGAACTCCACGACAGCGGCAAGGACGTACATGTCACCACCGTAGCACCTTATTATATCAACACGGGGATGTTCGATGGCGTACAATCGCCCATCTTCCCCATCCTCAAACCCGAACCCACAGCACGCAGGATTTTGCGGGCTATCGAGCGCAACCAGGACTTCTGCGGCATTCCGTGGAGTTTCCATTTCATTCGTTTCATGCAGGGTATCATGCCCACCAAACTCTTCGATTTCGTCTTTGGCACGATTTTTGGCATCTTCCATGCGATGGACCACTTCACGGGACGCGCCACCAAGCGGACGGATACGAAGTGTGCCTGAGCGATACGTACACACAATCATTTATTACGATGGCAACTATCACACAATCAGACATTTCCCGCATTGTCACTGCGCAGCGCAACTTTTTCCGTGAGGGGCATACATTGGATTACTCTTTCCGTGCCGCGCAACTCCGCAAGTTGGAGCAGACCATCCGCGACCACGAGCAAGCCCTCTCCGAGGCGTTGTGGCAGGACCTTCACAAGTCCTACGAAGAGGCATACCTCACCGAGTTCAGCATTGTTCTGGGCGAGGTACGCAACCATCTCCGCCATCTCCGCCGTTGGATGCGGCCCGAGTGCAAACCCTCACCCGTCAGCATTATGCCTGCACGGAGCCGCGTTATCGCCGAACCTCTCGGCACTGCACTCATCATCGCACCTTGGAACTATCCTGTGCAACTGCTGCTCAACCCGCTGGTCGGCGCTGTCTCGGCAGGCTGCACGGCGGTGCTGAAGCCCTCACCCTACACGCCCAACGTGTCGCGGGTGCTCACGCAGATGATTCGCGAGGCTTTCCCTGCAGAATACATCGCCATCGTGGAGGGGCATCGCGAGGTGAATACCATGCTCCTCTGCGAGCGTTGGGACCTGATTTTCTTCACGGGCAGCCCTGTCCTCGGGCGCAAAGTGTTGGAAGCGGCGGCGCCCAACCTCACACCTGCCGTGTTGGAGTTGGGTGGCAAGAGCCCTTGTATCATCGACCGCGACGCCAATCTTCCCGTGGCTGCAAGACGGGTGGCATGGGGCAAAGCCCTCAATGCGGGGCAGACGTGCATCGCACCGGACTATCTGCTTGTACACCAGTCTGTTAAGGACGAGTTCCTGCGCCTTCTCGCCCGCGAGTTCGAAGCCCTTCTCGGCAAGGACCCCAAGCAGAGTCCGCATTTCGCGCGTATTGTCAGCGACCGTGCTCTGGAGCGTCTCACCGGCTACCTCAAGGACGGCGACATCGCCTATGGCGGCAACTATGATGCCTCCGAGCGGTACCTCTCCCCCACCCTGCTCACCAACGTATCGCCCGATGCGCCCGTCATGCAGGAGGAAATCTTCGGTCCCGTCTTCCCCGTCCTGACTTTCAATGAGTTGGACGAAGTCATCACGTTTGTAACCGACCGCGAGAAGCCCCTTGCACTCTACTATTTCGGCACCCGTGGCAAGCATGTCCTCAGGCACACCTCCGCAGGCGGCACCTGCATCAACGACACCATCATGCACATAGCCAACCACCATGTGCCTTTCGGCGGAGTGGGCAACTCGGGCATGTCGGCATACCATGGCAAGGACAGTTTTCTGGTCTTCAGCCATCGCCGCGCCGTCATCACCACCCCCACATGGGTGGATATGCCCTTCCGCTACATGCCCTACCGCCTCTTCCGCTTTGTAAAACGTCTGGTATAATCTACACCCCGAGAACAATATTGGGTGAGATATTCAGTTTCCGGCTCATCGAACGTGCCACAGATAGTGACGGTTCTTTCTTGCCGCTCATGATGGCGCTCATCTGTGGCGAAGATATGCCCAGCAATTCCGCCATACCGCGCTGGTTTATACCCATCTCATACATTCTGAGTTGCAGTATTTCCAGCAAGGTTGGCTTGTCTATCGGATAATGCACAGCCTCGTATGCTTCCACCTCATCCGACAATGCACTCAACTCCAAGGCATGTGGCGTTTGCTTTTCCATATCAGCCTCACTCACCAACGGCAACAGTTCATCTATGCGATGAAGTGCGGCTCTGTACGCTTGTTCCGATTGAATCTGTTTCATAGTCTATAGTTTGTCAATGTTGGTTATCCGGTCATATTCTGCATGTGTTCCCACAAAACGGATATATATGGTCTGCGGTGTAAACAATACCACAACCACCAAACGGTAGTCATTGCCTTTTATATTGAACACATAGTGTTGGTTTCCCACTTGCGATACGGTCGCAAAAGTATTACGTATATCGGCAAAATTGTGCCACTCAGCCTGTGCCGTCTTGTTATACCAATCCTCCAAAGCGACTTTTGCCTGTGGGTTTTTCGTATAATACTCTACCAACGTGCTCTTTGCAATGATTCTCATGCCCTACTCGTTTGACCCTGCAAAGATAGCATTATTTTCCATATAAAACAAATATCCGCAAAAAAACGCTATTGCTGCACTCACGTTATTGATACCGTTTTTGATATCTATACCATCATTATTACCGGGCTTTTTTCGCATAAAAACATCAAAAAAAGCCCACCTATCCATTATTACCGGGCTTTTTTCGTACAAAAACATCAAAAAAAGCCCACCTATCCGCCCCATAACACTCATCAACCAATCATAAAAAATGGGCTGCCCGAACTTGTCAGGCAGCCCCTTTGCTTATTTACCTATGCTATGTCGCATAGGATAGACTCTTACTCAATCACAGCCCCTACAGCGTTGTAGCGGACACCGTCACGGATAATAACCAGTTGCCCGTTCTCTACCACCTTCACTGCCTTGCCTGCCTCAGCCTTTACCTCTTCAACAGCAGTGGAAGGAGATACGAACTCATAAGCCTTAACACCTTTTATACCAGGCTTTAAGAAATAAGCCTCTAAAGCACCTTGTACTTTCACTTTCTTACCAATGTTCTCTTTATTATCCACAACATTCAATGCCGTTCTAATGTCACCCTTGGGCAATTGCACTGGAGCAAATACTGCATTCTCTGCCAATGTTTTGGTATCACTTAATGCGATATTTGTTGGCTGACTCGGAGTATTTTCTACCTTATTGTCTTTGATAGAACCTACGATATATCCTACGACCCATGCCGTATCTGTTGGGTTATTGATTATTTGTAGGTCAGCAACACTTAATGGAGATTCCTTGGTACCCTTGCCTGAAAGAACATTCACATTTGCACTCACCTCAATCTCCTTGACAATTTTCCCTGATGTCAAAACCAAAACATCCTTGTATTCTCCAGAAGTTAGTGCAGTAACAGTGATGGCGACCTGACCTCCTTCTACAGTAAGAGTTCCTGCCACAGAGAAATTCTTACCATCCTTCATAGTAGGAACAACAACATCTGTTAAGTTACTTCCCAAGACATCAAATACTTTCGTATTGAAAACACCATTTCCGACATTACCCATTGCAATGGCATCGCACGAGATAGACGGCTCATTAGTCTTTTTGTATATCTCAATTTTTGAAATTTGAGCATTATAAGCATTTGTCACCTTGATAGAATATTTAGCATTAGCATACTGAGCCCCCTTGTCAACCAAAAACGTTTGAGTTTGCTTACTACTTTTTACCTCTGTGCTTACAGCATTCTCACCGGCAAAAAGGTTCAGAGTCACATTTCCTGATGCTGAAGATATACCGTATACTACTATTTTTTCTATCTCAAATGGGTAAGCAGATAACGTAAGCATTGCTCCACTCTTACCGAAGACAATACCTGCTGTATCTTTGTTATTATCATAATCCAATGCAACTTTTATTCCCTCTTTCGCATTTCCCGACGGCGTAAAAATCAATGAGTCAATTCCAATAGCAAATGTATCTGCTTTGTTTACATAATCTTTACCAGCCGGAAATCCCCACTCTTTGCACTTAGAAAGGTCTAGCACTCTTTCTGGTGTTTGCGCAAAAGACATCATACATGCCATCAATGCAGCAAAAAACAATGTAATTTTTTTCATAATAAAAAAAATGAATTTAATGATTAATTATTAGTTTGTTATCTTTGTATCCTATGTATATATTCTTTCCCACACAAATAGTTCTATGTCAGTTTGTTCCTTTACATCAAGAGGTACCTTGGGGCAACTTAAACGACCCTTTTTCGCGAACCCACCTGACTCCCCCTTTGTGCTACTCAATGCCCGTCATTCCTCCCTTTCCAAATCTTTTGCAAAATTATGGCTTTTAATTGATATGCGCAAATTTACGTTGTTATTTTTTTGTGAATTTTCTTTTTCCTGCATCAATGAAGGTGGGTTCACGAAAAAGGGTCATTTGTTTGCACCCGTTGAGCAATAGGAAACAAACAATTTATAAACTAATAACAAATAAAAAATCAGTATTATGAAGAAATTTTTCTCATTCATGTTGGTAGCATTAATGGCTATCCCCACATTTGCAGACAAAATTGTAGAGTTTGGCGCCGCCGATTTCGCAGGAAAAGGTACAGCAAACACCGGTAGCGAAGTGTCAGTTGTGAAAGATGGCATCACTTTCCATTGCGACAAAGGTTATGGTGATGGTAAATTTGGTGTACGTTGCTACAAAGAATCAACAGTAACCATCAGTGCAGAAGAGAACATCAAACAAATTGACTTTGAATTTGGAGCCGCAAACGGAAAAACTTATGATGGTAGTCTGTCATCCTCATATAGTGTCAGTGCTAATGAATGGACATCCGGTGTATTGGCTTCTCAAGCACGTATGAACAAAATCACCGTTACATTGGGAGAGGGCGGTACTCCTGTGAAGATAGACACTATCTCCCCTGAGCGTGCAAAAGAAATCGGAAATGCGTTAGAAAGTGGTGCTTCTACAGCAGAAACTTATGTAGTAAAAGGCTACGTAACTTATGCAAAAGACTATGCTACCGACTATAATAACCAAGATTTCTATATGGCAAGTGACGCTGCAAATGATGCAAAAGACAACTTTTATGCATTCCGTACCAACATCGCAGCACCTGGTGTTAAAGTAGGAGATTTGGTTACAGTTAAAGGAAAGATTCTGAAGTACGCATACGAGAGTGGCGATATTAGCATCCAAATCAAAGGCGGTGTATGTGAGATAATCTCTAGCGCAACTACTGCTGTAGAAGATATCAACGTAAATGCCACCAAGGCTGTGAAAGTGATTGAGAATGGTCAGTTGGTCATCATCCGCGACGGTGTCCGCTACAACGCTGTAGGTGCAGTGGTGGAGTAATTCCCTGACCTTACTTGACCTTACTTGACCTTATTTGACCTTACTTGATTTCCCTGACCTTTCCCTGACCTTACCCTGCGGATAGGGAGGAGGGACATACAAAACAGGCTGTCCGAATTGCTCGGACAGCCTGTTTTGTTACTCCGCGACTGATGCCGGACTGACATCATACGGCACCCAACCTATAACCAACCATCTACCCTGTTATTGTCTTTCACTCAATTTCTTCTCCAACTCCTCTATACTCGGTATAGTACCCTCTACTTTTTCAGGATAAAGGTGCTGCAACTCGTATTCGGAAATGCCTAATGGCAGGGTACTTCCTTCCAAAGCATATTGGGCAAGCATCGAATCTTTCTGCCTGCAAATCAGTAAACCTATGGTCGGGTTATCCCGCCCGGCACGTTTCAGGATATGATTGCATGCAACCACATAACCACTCAACTGCCCAATATCTTGAAAATCAAATTCCCCAATCTTTACTTCAATAACCACATAGCACGATAAGGTCAAATTGTAAAAAAGCAAATCTATAAACTTCTCTTTCTGCCCGATTTGCAGTCGAAACTCTTTGCCAACGTAAGCAAAACCGGTTCCGAGTTCTAATAGGAACTGCGATATATTGTTGAGCAGTGCATCTTTCAGTTTCTGTTCATTGTACCTGCCCGTTATGCCGGTGAATGCAAAGTTATAAGGGTCTTTTGTCAGTTCTTGTGCCAATTCGCTTGTCTCATCCGGAAGTGTTCGTGTAAAATTGGTCAATGCCTTGCCTTCACGTTCATACATATCCGTGTTTATGAAATTGAGCAACATATCACGACTCCAACCATTCTTGATAGTCTCTTTTACATAAAAAAGAGCCTTCTCCGGTTCGTTACTATATCTGTCTATCAGGTAACGATGATGCCCCCACGGTATCGAAAAAAGCATTTCTTCTAATTGTCCCACAGGTTGTGGGACAATATCCGTCGTTCCATCGGATTCTTTGCACTTGTTGGTATATGGGGAATACAACAGGTAGAATTTCTTGGCATAGTATATATTGGTGCGCGACAAACCGGTAGCATTAGGGGTATTATGCTGTAAGTCGGCAGACAAGTTCTTTATCACACTTTCCCCCCAACGAGTTTCGACGTGCATCTCCTCTATATCACGACCGAGTTCCCAGTAATAGCGGAGCATCTCTCTGTTTACCTTTACAGCAGCCCTTACTTGGCTTTCACGGTAGCGTACACGTAATTTTTCCACCCATTGGGTGTAATCTTTGTCGATAATGCTTACAAAGGTACTCATTTCCTGTATATGATGTGTCTCATTTACATTGTAACTATCCTATAATTATCCCATAACTATCCTATAACAGAAGGCATGGCAGAGTCTGACAAATTAACGACAAATCAGCGGCTATTCACGGAGACCTGTTTTTATGGTCCTTTATATGGTCATTAATGGATATTGTCCCCCTCTACTTGCCTGCGATAAACGCCGGGTCGAGGTACGTCTGCTCGATGGCATTGATGCCTGCCATCTCCTCGGGCGTGAGGTGGCGTGCCTCGTCACAAAGGGTATTGCCGAAATACGCGGCAATGTTCTCGATGCTCTGCATGGCAACGGCATTGGAGTGCTCCGCGAAGCCGGGTATCTCGTTGCGCAGGTCCACCAGATTGCCCACACGCTGGCGCACCGACTGCACGCCGTGCTTGGCGAGTTTCTCCTTGGAGGGCGTAATCGCCTGCTGTAGAGCGCCGAAATCCACGTTGTAGAGCAGCGTGCCATGCACTATCGTGCCCGTCGGCAGCGCATAGCAGGCATTGCCGGAGACCTTGTGCCCGTCTATCAGGATGTCGTTGTGCTCCGACTTCACCGCTGGAAAACCCAGTCCGCGCAGGGCATCGGACATGATGTCCAGATAGCGCTGGAACACCGCCTCGCTGTGCGTATCGGGCGTGATGTAACTCAGCATCAGGTTGCCGCGGTCGGCATACACGCACCCTCCCCCGCTCTTGCGGCGGTAGGTAGCCACGCCGTGTTCACGGCAGAAGGGGATGTTCACCTCGTCTTCCATCACCTGGTGACGGCCAAAAATAACGGTCGGCGAGACAATCCACGAGAAAAAGATGTCCTTGTCTGCCACTTTCTGCGCCAAGTACTCTTCCATTGCGAGGTACCAAACAAGGCGCTTGTTTTCCGGAGAAAAAATATGAACCATAGTATTTACGATTTAATTATTTACGATGTACGATTTATTTGAAGATTTTATGTATTGTCCCATTTGCCACACAATAGTTGCAACTCCTTATTCCTTACTCCCACTTGAACACGGGTTCCGGCAGGTCACGACCCTGGCAGAAACGGTGCGTTATCTGTCGGTCGTCGCCGAGGTAGATGTATCGCTCCAGACGCTGCTGCAGCGTGTAGGGCTTCATGCCGTGTGCCGTGTCCACCGCATTCAGCGCCGAATCATCTATCACCAGCGCATCGAAGGCATACCCCTTGGATATCGCCCCCACGCCGCTGAAGCCCGTCCGCGTTGCCATAAAGAACACCTCGGGCAGCGTCAGGAACGGCATCTTGCCTTCGCTACGCGCATACTGCAACTTGCTCATCTGCAGCGCATATTGCATCACGCGGAATATGCTGAGGCTGTGCCCGCCCGATATGTCCGACCCCAGCGAAACGGGTATCCCGTGCTGCAGGAACGTGCGCACGGGCGCAATCCCCGAACCGAGATTGCAGTTGGAGGTCGGACAATGCACCACCATCACACGGTTGCTCTGCATCAGTTCCAACTCCCTGCCCTCGGTGTAGCAGCAGTGCGCCATCAGCGTGGGTGTCTGTCCGAACAGCCCGTAGCGGCGGTATGCATCGCCGTAGCAGGTGCTCTCGGGTTCCAACTCGCGCACCCACGCTATCTCCGAGCGGTTCTCGCTCAGGTGCGACTGCACCGGCATGCCGGTCTCTTGCGCCATCTTGCCGATGGTCCACAGCAGGTCCGGCGAGCAGGCAGGGATGAAACGCGGCGTCAGGATGGGATTTACCAGCGGGTACTCATTCATAGCCATGGCAAACTGCATCATCTCCATCGCATAGCGCCGGTGAGGCACTTGCAGGGCCTTCGGGCAGTTCCTGTCCATCGCCACGAGACCTATATTTCCGCCCAAGCCCGCCTCATGGAAGAGGTGGCACAGCAGCAGCGACGACGGCGCATCGCTCGTAGCGAACACCGACGCACGCATCGTGCCGTTGAGCCACAAGTCATGTACAAACCGCGTATAAACCGCATAGGCATAGTGCATATCCCTGAAACGCGCCTCCTCGGGGAAGGTGTAGTTGTTCAGCCACGGGATGAGTTCCTCGTCCATCGCGATGCCCATATTGCGGTACTGCGGCGCATGCACGTGCATATCGTTCACCGCGGGAATGAGCAGCGCATCGCCGAAGTCCGTCACCGCCAACCCCTTGTACTTGGCAGGGACACGCTTGCCTGCATGGACGATATATCCGTCGTCGTCCACCACCACATATCCGCCCTCTATCACCTCAAATGCCTGTGGCAGGGGCGTATGCAGGATATTCGCTTTGTAGATGTTCATAGTCAGTCTTGTTTAGGCGATTTCTTCTTTTTGTAGAACGGCACCAGCACGAAATAGTTGATTATCCCCGCCAGCACGATGGCTATGATACCCGACAGTTCCTCCGACAGACCTATATATATAATAAGGTGCAGGAACATCAGTTGCAGCACATAGTTCACCCCGCGTCCCAGCAGGAACCCGCTGGCGTTCTTCAGGTTCGGGTGCGTGCCGAAAGTGTAGAAACTGGTCAGCAGGTAGTTGCTAATCATCTCTATCACGAACCCGATGGTGAATGCCAGCGTCACGCGGATGCCCAACTCGGGGCAGCAGCGGTCGAACAGCGCCAGAAAGCCGTAGTATATGCCATACTGCAAGCCCGTTCCGAATGCGCCCACGCATACGAAACGGACTGCAGAACGATATTTCTCCGGCAAACGCCGCGTCAGTGTTTTCAATGCAGCGCCCCCAGCAATTCGTCCAATGCGGCAGGCAGACCGTCGGCGTTCCTGCCGCCGGCTGTAGCCATCCACGGCTGTCCGCCGCCACCGCCCTGGATATGCTTGGCTGCCGACTTAATCATCTGACCGGCATGGAGACCTGCGTCCACCAACGGCTGCGAGAGGAAGACGGAAATCATCGGTTTGCCTTCCCACTCGGTGGCACCGACCACGGCAAAGCGTACATCGGTAAACTTGCCGCGCAGGAGGGGCAGCACGCCGCGAATCATATCGGGCTGCACATTGCCCTGCACGCGGACGAGTTTGATGCCGTTGTAGTCCTCGGCACGCTCAATGAGACGGTCGCGGTACTGCTCTAATTTCTCCGCCATATAGTTCTCAATCTCTTTCTTGAGCCCTGCATTCTCGGCAACGGCTTTCTGCACGGCACCTGCCAAATCGGGGGCATTGTTGAGCAACCCGCGGAGGTTGGCAAGCATATCCTGCTGGGCGAAATAGAGTTCGTCCACCTTGGCGGCAGTAACCGCCTCGATACGGCGAACACCCGCAGCGACACTGGTCTCCATCAGGATACGCACCGAACCGATACGGCCGGTGGACGACACGTGGCAACCGCCGCACAACTCGATAGACGGACCGTATTTGATGACGCGCACATCGTCGCCGTATTTCTCGCCGAACAGCGCCATCGCACCCATCTCACGCGCTTTGGCGATAGGGGTATGGCGGCTCTCCTCGAGGGCGTAGTCCATACGGATGAATTGGTTCGCCAGACGCTCCACCTCACGCAGTTCCTCGGGGGTAACTTTCTGATAATGCGAAAAGTCGAAACGGAGCGAGTCGGGCGTAACGAGACTGCCCTTCTGCTCCACGTGCTGCCCGAGGACGGTGCGGAGCGCATAGTGGAGGATATGGGTGCAGGTGTGGTTGCAAGCGATAGCCTGACGGCGGTCGGCATCCACTTTGGCCACCAGCGGCTGCTCGATGGCGTCGGGCAACTCGGTGCAGATATGCACGGCGAGGTTGTTCTCGCGCTTGGTGTCGATGATACGCGCCGTACCGAGCGAACCCGTATCGCCTACCTGACCGCCCATCTCGGCATAGAAAGGCGTCTTGGCAAGCACAATCTGGTAGAACTCCTTGCCCTTCTGGCTCACCTTGCGGTAGCGCAGCACTTGGGTCTCGACCTCAAGGGTATCGTAGCCGACAAACTCGGTGTCGCCCTCGCGGAGGACAACCCAGTCGCCGAGGTCCTGCTTGTTGGCGGAGCGTCCCATCTCTTTCTGGTGCTCCAACGCGCGGTTGTATTCCTCCTCGTTGGTGGTAAACCCGTTCTCACGGAGAATCAACTCGGTGAGGTCGAGCGGGAAACCGTAGGTATCTTTCAGCGTGAAGACATCCACACCCGAAATCTCTTTGCCTTTGGCTTCGCGCATCAGTTTGTCGAGCAGGGAGATACCCTTGTCGAGCGTACGGAGGAACGCCTCTTCCTCGCTCTTGATAACGGGGATAATCTGCTGCTCCTGCTTGCGCAGTTCGGGATAGGCATCGCCCATATCCTCGATGAGTTGCGGTACCAGGCGGTACATGAACGCCTCCCTCTGACCGAGGAACGTATAGCCGTAGCGCACCGCACGGCGGAGGATACGACGGATGACGTAGCCCGCTTTCTCGTTGCTGGGCAACTGCCCGTCGGTGATGGCAAACGCGATAGTACGTATATGGTCGGCAATGACACGCATGGCGATGTCGGTCTTCTCGTCCTTGCCGTATTCGCAACCGCATATCTCGCCAATCTTGCGGAGCATGGGCTGGAAGACATCGGTGTCGTAGTTGGACTGCTTTCCCTGCAGGGTGCGCACGAGGCGCTCAAAACCCATACCCGTATCAATCACCTTGTTGGGCAGCCCCTCAAGCGAGCCGTCCGCCTTGCGGTTGTATTGCATGAACACGAGGTTCCATATCTCAATCACCTGCGGGTGGTCTTTGTTGACCAACTCACGCCCGGGCACAGCGGCTTTCTCCTCCTCCGTACGGCTGTCCACGTGAATCTCGGAGCACGGACCGCAGGGACCGGTATCGCCCATCTCCCAGAAGTTGTCGTGCTTGTTGCCCTCGAGGATATGGTCGGCGGGCAGGTGTTTCGCCCAGATAGCCGCCGCCTCGTTGTCGCGCTCCAGTCCCTCGGCGGGCGAGCCCTCGAACACGGTGGCATAGAGGTTCTTGGGGTCGATATGCAGCACATCGACGATGTACTCCCACGCGAAGTCGATGGCGCCCTCTTTGAAGTAGTCGCCGAACGACCAGTTGCCGAGCATCTCGAACATCGTGTGGTGGTACGTATCGTGTCCGACCTCCTCCAGGTCGTTGTGCTTGCCGCTCACGCGGAGGCACTTCTGCGAGTCAGCCACACGGGGATATTTGATAGGGTCGTTGCCCAGGATGATACCCTTCCACGGGTTCATACCGGCGTTGGTGAACATCAGCGTCGGGTCATCTTTGATAACCATAGGAGCCGAGGGGACGATATGGTGCCCTTTGCCCGCCATAAAATCCAGAAAGGATTGTCTGATTTCTTTACTTGTCATTATCTTCGATTATTTCTTCTTCTACTTCCACTTGCACTTCTTCCTCCACGGGTTCTTCCGGAGTCGTAGCAGGTTCTTCCTGAGCCGCCGCCGGTTCCGTTGCCGCAGGCGTATGCTCGCGTTTCGGCGGTATCGGAGTGTATTCTCTGCGTTCGCGCTTGTCCTCACGCGGGACAAACGGCAGCGGGTTGGCTTTCAGTTCGGCGTTCTCCTGCCTCCGTTGCAGGATGTCGATGGCGGCATAGATGGCGTGCAGCATGCTCTCCGCGTCGGCCTGGTTCTGCCCAGCGATGTCGTACGCCGTACCGTGGTCGGGCGAGGTGCGCACGATACGCAGACCCGCCGTATAGTTCACTCCGCTCATATCCAATGCCTTGAAGGGCGCCAGCCCTTGGTCGTGGTACATCGCCAGCACGGCATCGAAATGCACGTACTGCCCCGCACCGAAGAACCCGTCGGCGGCATACGGACCGAACGCCCATATATTCTCCTCGTTCGCCTTGCGGATGGCGGGTGCTATCACCGTCTCTTCCTCCGTGCCTATCAGTCCGTTATCCCCCGCATGCGGGTTCAGCGCCAGCACGGCGATACGCGGTTTCTCTATCGAAAAGTCGTTCTTCAGGCTCTCGTTCAGCACCTTCAGTTTCGCCAGGATGCGCTCCTCCGTCACGGTCTCCGCCACCTCGGCTATCGGCGTATGGTTGCACACCAGCGCCACCCGCATACGGTCGCTGAGCATCATCATCAGGCTCTCGCCCTGACCGAAATACTTCGTCAGGTACTCCGTGTGCCCCGAGAAGCGGAAGGCGTCGCACTGGATATTGTCCTTGTTGATAGGTGCGGTCACCAATGCGTCCACCAGCCCCTGCTGCAGGTCCTGGCAGGCGCGTTGCAGGCTCTGCAGGGCTGCCTGCCCCGCCTCCGGCGTGGACTGCCCTAGCGCAGCCATGGTCTCGTCGCCGTAGCAGTTGATGATATTGATGCGCCCGTCTTTGGCCTGTTTCGGGTCGTCTATCACGTTGAACGACAGCCCGTGGAACTCGCTGTCCATCGTCATGGCGTGGTAGTGCGCCATCTTGGCGTTGCCGTACACCACCGCACGGCATATCTCACTGATATGCGGGTCTATCAGGCTCTTGAGTATCACTTCATACCCTACGCCGTTGATGTCACCCGCCGTTATTGCTATTGTCGGTCTCATATCTAATATCTCTAATATCTCTAATCTCTAATCCCTAAACTCTAAACTGCACTAAACTCTAAACTCTCAACTCTCAACTAAAATGCACCTTCTGGTACGGCAGTTTGTCGGGGTCGTACATTTTCCTGTCCTCGTCCTTGTATCCGAGCGACATCACGCAGAGCACTGTCAGGTTCTCCGGTATGTCTGCCAGCCGTTTCACCAGTTCCTCCGCCCCTTCGCGCTGATAGACCTGGCACCAGCATGCGCCCAACCCTTGGTCGGCGGCTGCCAGCCATATGTTCTGTGCGGCTATAGCGCCGTCGCTCTGCCAGGTGTCGGTCAGCGAGGCGTCCAGGGCTACGACGATGGCGGCTTGGGCGGTCTCGAACATACCGCTGCCATAGGTCCGGCAACCTGCCATCTGGCGGAGCGCTTCGCGGTCCGTCACCACGTAGAACTCCCACGGGTTCAGCCGCTTGCCCGACGGTGACATCAGGGCGCACCTTAATATATAGTCCAATTTCTCCCGTTCCACCTTCTGGTCGGTGTATTTCCGTATGGACCGCCGTACGCGGCACAAAGTCTCAAAATCTGTCATATCTCTAAATCTCTAATTATCTAAATCTCTACTCCCTACCCTCTAATCCCTACCCCCTACTCTCTACTCCCTACTCTCTACTCCCTAATCTCTACTCCCTACCCCCTAATCTCTACCCCCTAATCTCTATCCCCTAATCTCTATCCCCTAATCTCTAATCCCTACTCTCTAAAAAACCCGCAAAGTTACAAAAACTTTTCCACATACACAAACAGCGTATGGCAACTACCTGCGTAGCCGCCATACGATTCGCAGTGCTGTGAACAGCACCAGTAGTATTATCGCCACCGCGCCGGTCCAAGCCAGCCAGCGCACCGCCCGTGGCACGTACCGTTCGGGCGGGAGTTGTACCTGCACTTCGCGGTCCATATAGACGGTGTCAATACGTGTGACCACCCGTTCGCGATACTCGGTATGATACCGCTCTATACTGCCGCCGCAGACGCCGCTGCCGGGGACGCGGACGCCCTGCGGGGTCCCCGTAAGCCCGTGGGCGAAACGGGGTGCTCTCTCGTCCGCGGTCAGTTCGGGACGAACTGTATGCCTATCCACGGACGAGAGGGTACCCTGTTTCGTACACAAACCGCGGACGAGGGCGTCCGCGTCCCCGACATACACCACCACGCTGTCCCGCACATAGTGGTAGATGCTATCCTGCCTTTGGCAGTTCGTCCGGGTGGTGGCGGTAGTAGTCCTGCCGGATGCGCTCCGCTTCGAGGTAGCGCATCCGCTCGTGAGCAGGACAAGGAGTATCATACAGGGGAGCGGGAGCCTTAGGGTCGCAGATTTCCAGATAGATGGTTTCATGTCGTTGTTGTGCTTGGAGCAGGGTTTGTGTGAGGCGGGATTCTGTCTCGCGCGAGGGAACGAGGATGCAGCCGGCGGAGTGCTCGGGCTTCGTCCCCGTATGAAAGCGTATCCCTCGTCGGAGCGGACTTGCGCCGCAAGCCCCGCTCTGCGGGTCGGAGGCGCCGTCGCTCCTCCTCTCCGCTCCGAAACAAGTTTCGTCGCGGGGTGCAAAGCGGGGTACGTGGTTCACTATCGGCAGGAGGCGGTGGAACCGCGGCGACATCGTCACGCTGACCGTGTACCACAATGCGGGTATCTCCACACCGCGGCGCTCCAGCACCTCAGTCCACAGAACGCCGTCTATATACAGTTTGCCGCGTATGGCATCGCCCTGCGGCTGTCTGCGTATCAGTTTCAGTAACATAAAGATATTTACGATTTACGAATTTACGATTTACGAATTTATGTACGATTTGCGCCCTGCGGGCGATGTACAATTTTCCTTATAGAATATGACAGACGGAGCAAATAATCCAATCATCCCAAATCCCCAAATAAATCGTACATCGTAAATTCGTAAATCGTACATTTATTTGTATCGGTAATGGTAATCGATGCCGATGAGGCTTCCGGCGAAGGTCAGTATCTCGCCGAAGGCGATGAGGACGCTGCTGTCTATCACCCCCGCAGGGGGGATGGCTATCCCAGCCGTGAGCAATGCACACCCGAAAGTGCACATTGCAGCGGCAAGGAGGAGTTGGATGCGTTTCATCATTGTATTGACGATGTACGTATTTACGATTTGCGCCCTGCGGGCGATGTACGGTTTACGAATGTACGATTTTCCGCTATCGGGTGTCGGACGGGGCAAATAACCCAATCATCCCAAATCCCCAAATAAATTCGTAAATCGTACATCCGTCAATCGTACATCACTTTACGCCACCTCTCCCTCGCACTGGTGCCAGACGTACTGGCGGAGGGTTTTGTACTCGGTCTGTGCCTTGAAAGCGGCGATGTCGGCGTTTTTCTTGCTCGGGTCGTTGAGGCGGGTCTGTGTGGCCTTGCATATCTTGCCGAAGCGGGTGCGGTAGGCTTGTTCGGACGCGGACACCTCGGTGGTGCGCTTGCCGCGGATGTGGGTGTAGTTGGGGTTCTGCAACATGACCGCATTCGACGTTGCGGCCTGACGTACCATAAAGGTCACGGTACTCTTCTTGGAGAGTTTCCCCGATACTGTCTTCACGGGGTCGATAAATGTGATGTGAGCCATAGTAGTTTTTAGTTGATAGTTTTTAGTTGATAGTTTTTAGTTGATAGTTATTAGTGGATAGTTGAAAGAAGTTGAGTGTTTAGAGTTGAGTGTTTAGAGTTGAGAGAAGTTGAAAGTTGATAGTTGATAGAAGTGGAGAGTGGTATGGAGACGATGCGTCTCGTGTCGTCAACTTGTATTCTCGCAGGGGACGCGGACGCCTCGTCCGCGGTCAAGTCGTTAGACTTGCCTGTTTTTCCTGTTGTCTTTATGATTTGTTAGACGACAGCCTCAAGTAGAGAGCAGTACGTGCAAAACTCAAAACTTTCTACTTATAAACTTCTCTAAACTCTCAACTCTAAAACTCCTCAACTGAAAAAACTATGCTCCTTGCGCATAAAGCGTCGCGAACACGTAGCCGCGAAGCGTGGAATACTTGAGTTGGTTCCGGAACGCCGCTTCGTACTTGGCGCGGTCGGTGGGGGTCGCCAGAGCCGTGAGGGTGGCTTGGTGGGTTTGTTTGAATTTCTCTTGCAGTGCCAGTTCGCTTGAGGAGAAGGGTTTGCTGCGCGGGTGGCATATCTTCCCCGTGTAGCGCGTCCCGCCCCGCTGTGCGAAATACACATCGCTGTGCCCGCATACTTTCCCGTGCAACGAGGAAAGCAGTTCCATCGGAATGTACTTTGCCATAAAAAAAACTTTGTGTCGGTTACTTTGTGTCGGTTACTTTGTGCCTGTTATTCGCTGCGCGAATGTAATCCGCTCTGCGTATGTAATCCGCTTCGCGTATGCCGCTCGCTGCGCTCGCGTAATCACGGTGTACATTTGCGCAGCAAATAACATACACGCAGTGCCTTACACGTAGTGGCATACACGCAGTTGCCTACAGGCGTAGCCTTTCGAAAGACACTGCAAAGGTACTGCAAAATCGTCCCTTTTGTTGGGCAAACATTCCCAATAATGCACTGCAGCAACCCGTCTGCATCGACTGCATCGTCAAATTCCGCCGCTAATTCATTGCGCATTACGCATTGAGCATTGAACGGATGATTTTCCTCACGCTTTCTTCGGACAGGCCGAAATCCCGTCCTATCCGTGCATAGAGCACCATCGTCGGCATGGTGCCGTAGAGTGCGCCGAAGATGCGCACGATGGTCTTGTTTCTTTCTTCAAATAATTTATTCATAATCCTTTATTCATTGTGCATTACGCATTACGCATTGTGCATTGCGCATTGTATTCTCCCTGCTCTTTCCCTGACCTTACCCTGCGGATAGCCCGCCTCCGTAAAAGGTACCGGTACCGGCAGTACCGGCTCTTTTTGTAAACTATATACCCACATGCGCGCGGGCGGGTGTGTATATTATAGAAATCAAGTGGTACTACTGGTACCGGTACCCTCTTCCGGCTGGGCGGCATAGGATGTTTTGTTGATATTGATTTCTTCCGTACTGCGTTGATAGACAAGCCATCCGCGTTGTTTCTGCGGACCCCTGCGAACACATTTGTAGCCCTGTTGCCCCAGAATCATTCCCAATCTATTCAGCGGCATAGGGCGTTTGATGGAGCCGAAATCAATGAGTTTTTGGCTTATCTGTGCGGTGGTGAGGAACTCGCCTCGCCCTTCGGCGGGAATGTCGAAGAGTACGGAGAGGAGTTGCTCCTCGTTGTCCTGCGCGCGGAACTCGTCCTGGTACTCCGCCATCTCGGCTATCTCGTCCTGCTCGAACCAGTAGGGGTAGTCGTGTTCGATGAGATACCGCGCCTCGGCGTACATGCGTCCGTAAGGGAAGCACGTGTGGGTGAAGGGGCTCTGTATCGACGCCACCTCGAAGGGCAGCCAGCGTCGGTTGCCGGTGATGTCGGATAGAAACTCGCGTTTGTTGCCGCTGGCGCAGAAGGACGCAAGCCGCAGGCGGCGCTCCTTGGTGTAGCCGTAGGCGACGCGCTCGTTGATGTCCACGGCTGTGATGAGCGACTTGAGGCTGTTGACCTCGCGGCTGTTCATGGCGTCTATCTCGTCGAGGTTGATGAGTCCGAACTCGGCAAGGCGCAGGCGGTCGTCCTTGGTCCACTGTGTGTTGCTCATCTTGCAGGTGTAGCCGCGCAGTTCGGGCGGTATGAGGTGCTCGAGCCACGTGGTCTTGTAGATGCCCTGCCTGCCGATGAGGACGAGCACCTGCTGGTTGACGGCGTCGTCGCGCATCCACGAGGCGACCATGGCGATGAACCACTTGGTGAAGCACCGCCGCCACAACTCGTGCTTGGTCTCGTCCACGAGGGTGATTTGGTCTGCCATCTCGCCTATCCAGTTGGGCTCATTTTGCGCGTCGTACGCGTTTTGTTGCTCCACATACTCGCGCAAGGGGTGTACCTGCGGCAGCATCGACGAGTGCAGCACCGTCAGCACCTCGCGGCTGGTGACCGCCGCGCCCGTCTCGGCACAGCAGTGGCAGACCATGTCGTTGATGTCGCGGTCGAGAACGTCCCGCCACATTGCGCATTGCGCATTGTGCATTTCGCATTGAACCCTCTGCCTCACGGTATCCACGCGCAGGCGGTTGAACTGGAGGTAGTTCTCCTGTATCCAGTCGGCGGCAATCTGTTGGCGGCTGTCTTTCTCCGCCTGTTTCTTCTTTTTCTTTTCCATAGATTTGCGGTTTCAGGAACATATGATTATATGTCTTTCTTGTTATTGTTGCAGGAATCGGCGTACGATGTAGCAGTACAGGCTCATGCGTCGGCAGTCGCCGTGTTCTATCCACAGTTGTTCGTAGGGCTTGCGCAGGTGCTGACTGCGGTACACGATGCCGGCGTTCTCCACGGCGGCGGCGAAGAGTTGGCGCCGGAGGCGCTGCTTCTCGGTGGGGGTGCCGCCCGGCACGGCATAGCGGCGCATGTACTGCCGCCCGTCGCGCACGTAGTACACCACATTGCCCATGCGCCCGTGCAACTGCATCATTGTCCGCGTCCCTTTGCTGCCCCTGACGGGCATACTCTTGATGTTGAGTCTCATAATCGTTGGTGCCTTCGTTGTTTACGCTCGGCAACGTGCCCCGCGCCTCGAAGACACCGCAAAGGTACACATACAAAAAGAGCCGGACGAATAATCCTACTCTATCCAACTCTTATCCACCCGAATCCACCTCTTTCGTGGCAAACAGCGCTTTTCCGTCCAACTGAATCCAACGGAATCCAACTCGTGGAAAAGTTGCATAATCCGGAAATAAGTCGTAACTTTGCACGTTGAATTGCCGATATTAGGAATTGATAATTGCCAATCAAAGGAATAAACTATTGACAATCTAAGGAATTATGTATTGCAAACGACTGATAGAAGATACCATTGCGCTCAAATTGCGCACATCGGGAGCGGTATTGGTAGCCGGACCGAAGTTCTGCGGCAAGACCACCACATGTATGCTTTTTCAAAAGAGTTTCATCAAACTCAATACCATGCAGACCATTCAGATGGCTCGCATGGATCCCAAGGGGGTACTCGCAGGCGAGACGCCGCGTTTGATTGACGAGTGGCAGAAAGCACCAGATATATGGAACCATGTCAAAGACAATCTGGACTTTGATTACCGGTTCGGCAAGTTTATCCTGACAGGCAGTTCTACCCCCGCAGACAAGACCGTGGTTCACCATAGCGGTGCAGGACGTATCGTACCCGTGAAGATGCGTCCGATGAGTCTGTGGGAATCCCGGGAATCCAAGGGAACGGTGTCTCTTGCCGATCTTTTTGCAGGCGGTGAGCACTTTCCGTTCGACCCAAACAGCGATTTCTCGCTGGCGGAAGTGGCGCATTTGATTTGCAGAGGCGGATGGCCGGTTTCGGTGCTTGCTCCGCGTGAGATATCGGAGGAGATAACCAGAAACTACTACAGCGGTCTGTTTGTGTTTGAGGACAGCGAGAACGAGCAGTTCCGCAACAAGAAACCCGAGGTGCTGAAGATGATTATGCGCAGTTATGCGCGGCATATCTCTACCGAGGCGGCACAAACGACCATTATGGCGGATATCCGCCAGAGCAACGAACGCACCATGGACCAGAAGACGTATGATGCCTATACGGATGCTTTGAAAGACCTTTATGTGATAGAGGATTTGAACGCTTGGAACCCGAGTATCCGCTCCAAGACAGCCATCCGTACCACACCTACGCGCCACTTTGTCGATACATCTTTGGCTTGTTGCGCCTTGGGGATTGGTTCGGGCGACTTGATGAACGACTTGGAGAGTTTCGGTTTGTTCTTTGAGGATATGGCTGTACGCGACCTGTGTATTTATATGAGCAGTATTGGCGGGGAGGTCCGCCATTACAGGGATGCGGCAGGACTGGAGTGCGATGCCGTTGTACATCTTCCCAACGGGCATTGGGGAGCGGTGGAAATCAAATTGGGCGGTGACAAACTGGTGAATGAGGGAGCACAGTCGCTGCTTACGCTGCGCAACAAGATAGTGGAAAAAAGTGATGAGAAAGCCCCCGACTTCCTGTTGGTTCTGACGGCAGTAGGCGGTGCTTACCGCCGAGACGACGGCGTATATGTGGCTCCTGTCAATTTGCTGAAACCTTAGTCCAGCCGGTGGCGGCGGATGTTCTCGTAGCCGTAGGTGATGCCGAGGTAGTCAGCGAGAATCTCGCGCAGGCGTGTGGACTTGCAGTTCTTGTAATCGATATTGCCGATGACGGACTGGTGGTGGAGTTCCTGCATGAGGTCAGTGACCGTGCCTTCGGCAGCACGGTGGAGCAGTTCGAAGACACGTTCGCACCGCCCCTCGCGGATGGCGGTGTCGGTGAACAAAGGGAACTCCGACGCGCGGCGGTCGGGACGGGTGTTCTTCTGCGTGCGCAGGATACGTGCACACTCGCGCACAGAGACGCGGGGCAGTTCGTGGATGATACGCTTGACCACCCCCACAACGCGCATGTTGCTGTCGGCGGAAAGGAGAATGGGCTGGAAATCGGGATTGCCGGGTATGAGCCATCGGTCGCCGTTCTCGTCCTCGAAGAAGACTTTGACGGTGGTGCCGCCGTCCACATCGGCAATGACAAAGTCGCCGTTGTCGGCACATCCGGTGTATTGTACCAGGAGTTTGTCGCCCTCACGGAAGTCGAAGTCGCGCATCGACTGTCCCTTGACGGGTACCACAAAGGATATATCGTCGGCAAACGCCTTGGGAATGGCAATGGTCTCCCGATTGTCGTCGCCCGTGCCGGCAGGAATGCCCGCCCTCACGCCGTTGGGGAAATAGAGCACGTTGACCCACTCGGCGGACTCCCAGCCCGCCTTGCGCAATGTGTCAGTATGTGTAGCGTTCTTCCACATAGGACCACAAAGGTACAACTATTTCATCACATACGCAAGCGGTGAGGGCACAACACAGGACAAACACACCTATCCTCAGGGAAAGAACCGGGTATCCTCAGGGAAAAGCGCGTATCCTCCTTATATCCTCCTTAGGGGTGCACAATACGTGCAGTTAAGAAAAGATATCCTGTTGTTATGATTTTAGCGAAAACGTTTGCGTATATGGAAATAATGTACTACTTTTGCCGCGACAAATTTTAGCCACACGCCACAAAAACGGACATTGCTACGCCAAACAATCAACATAACAATATCCTTATGAAAAAAATCCTACTCATTGCGCTTGGTCTCCTCACAGCCCTCACAAGTGCCCACGCCCAAGTGCCGCAAGGCGCGTTGAAGGGCAAGTTCTCCGTGTCCGCGGACAAGGCGGTGCGTTTCTCGCAGGGCAACCTGCAGTGCTACCTCGATTACCCGAGAGTCTGGTTCTTTGCCGAGAAGCAGACCGACTTCATCGGGCAGGTGGCAGTCAATGACACCATAGACCTCTTCGGCTGGAGTGGCAAAGGTGTCTTCCGCGATCCCATATACGGTGCGGACTTCAACGGTGCCACACAGTATTACAACGGCGATTTCGTGGACTGGGGCAACAATGTTATCAACGGTGTTCCCGCCGGCACATGGCATACGCTGAGCAGCGATGAGTGGTACTATCTGCTGTGCAAACGCCCGAATGCCGCCACGCTGTTCGCACTCGCCACGGTGGACACCGTGCAGGGGCTGATTATCCTGCCCGACGACTGGACCACGCCCGACGGCCTCACCTTCACCCCGAGCACCGAGAAAGGACTGCAGCCATCGGAGCAGAACTACATCTCCAAGACCGAGGACGGCTATAGCCACAACGTCTATACCACGGAGCAGTGGCAGGCACTGGAGCAGGCGGGGGCGGTGTTCCTGCCCGCTGCAGGGATGCGGGCGTCACTCACCATGTATGAGACCAACTACTGCGGCTACTACTGGTCAAGCACCAAGTATGTGAATATCTTTGAACCCGGCACGGACACCGAGATGGCAGAGGCGATGCTGTTCACCCCGAGTCATGTCTATTCCCAATCGCCGCTGAACATCGCGGAAGGGCGGTCGGTACGCCTCGTGTGCGACTATGTGGAGGTCGTCGAGTCCGCCTACGAGCCCCAACCGATTACGGTCTCTACCCATAAGCAAGTACTTTTCTCACGTGGCAATCTGCGCTACATACAGTCCGCCAAACAATGGGCGTTTGCCGACCTGCAATCCGACATTATCGGTGCAGCCAATATGGTAGATATTGTCACGTTGGGCGACACTATTGACCTTTTCGGCTGGAGCACCACCAACGAGGGGGCGCCCTTCGGCATCAGCGCATCGATTGACAAAGCCAATTACCGCGGTGACTTCGTGGACTGGGCTGTCAATGCCATCGGTACCGACACCGCCAACATATGGCGCACGCTCACTAAGGACGAGTGGATACATATCTTTTTCTACCGCGACCGCGCAGCAGAACTGGCGGGTATGGGCGGTATATTGCTGGACGGGGACACCGTGCACGGACTTATCATCCTGCCCGACAACTGGGATTTCACCGGCATGCCGACGTTCAAACCCTTGGCAACCAATGGCATGATTACCGAAGCAGGTGTCTGGCGCGACCGTGCTTTATACAACCACTATCAGGACAATGTCTATACCCCTGCGCTGTGGAACCGCATGGAGGCGGCGGGGGCGGTGTTCCTGCCTGCCGCAGGCGACCGCTATATGAGTGTGAGCAGCGTGAATGTCTATGGCAACTACTGGGCAAGCACTCCGATATACACGGCTGACAATGCAGGCGGTATCAATTTCTGTGGCTCTGCATGGGGTTCCAATGTGTCCGCCGCAGGCGGCGGTGCACGCAGTTACGGGCACTCGGTTCGCCTTGTGAAGGATATCTCCGAGGCACCCGTATCGGCATACCAACCCCGTGCTGTCTCGGTGGGGGAGAACCGGTATGCAGCCTTTGCGCCTGCGAATCTGCAATACACGCAATCCACCGGCACTTTTTCATTCGCACCCGTGCAGCACTATATCCTTGGTGAAGACAATACGAGCCTCAGCAGCAGCGAGGAGGTGCTGGCCGACGTGGTGGACCTGTTCGGCTGGAGCAGCGATGCCAAGAACGTCTTTTATGGCGCATGGGGAATGTCCGCGTCGGTGTATAACAACAACTACGAAGGCGAGTTCCGTGACTGGGGTGCTAACGTGATAGGCACCGACACCGCCAATACATGGCGCACGCCGAGCAAAGACGAGTGGGAGTACATCTTCCTGCACCGCCCCAATGCCGCGCGGCTGTTCGGTATGGGCATGGTGGACACGGTAAGCGGCATCATCATCCTGCCCGACGTGTGGCATACGCCTGCCGGGGTGACATTCACACCGAACACGCAGAGCACCGAGTACCATCTGACCCTGACGGAAGACGGACTGACCTATAGCCAGAACGGGGACAACAGTCCGTTTGAACTCAACCCCTATACCTTGGAACAATGGCACCTGATGGAAGCCGCAGGGGCGGTGTTCCTGCCAGCGGCAGGCGGACGCACAGGTACAGAAGTGGACGTGACGGAGAGTCTGGGACTGTACCACTCCGCCACTGCCGTGCCCGCCGAAAATGATGCCATCTCCCAATCGTATGCTCTGGAGTTCCAAGAGGGAGACGAGGACCCCTACAGCCTCGCGCCGCAGACACAATCGGAGTTGTACACGGGTATGGCAGTCCACCTTATCCGCTATTGCGAACCCGACCCCGGGACGGGCGTTGCCTATCCAACAGCCGGCGACGGCGTGAGAGTGGAGAAAATCCTGCGCGACGGGCAAGTGCTGGTACAGCGCGGCGAGGAGACCTATGACCTACTGGGGAGCCGGGTGAGGTAGGAGGGATTGACGACGCGAGACGCGTCGTCCCCACAACAAGCGTCCCCGGCAACAGAGGGCACCGGCACCATAGCAAAATTTTGGTGCGGGTGCCCTTCGGATTTGCATATGTGCGGAAAAAGTCGTACATTTGCAGGATAAATGCAAATCCCATATGGCAGGAGTGTATGTGCATATTCCGTTTTGCAAAAGTCGCTGCAAGTACTGCGACTTCTACTCAACTACGCTATTGGGGCGCAGAGGGGAGTATGTGGATGCAGTGATTGAGGAATGGGCAATGCAGAACGCGGAGGACGGGGTGCATGACGATGTGGAGACCTTATATATAGGTGGTGGGACACCGAGTTTATTAGATGTGGAGGATTTGCGGAGGTTGTTGGAGGTGTTGCCTGTGGAGAGTGCCCGAGAGGTTACGATAGAAGCCAATCCGGGGGACATCACCCACGAGAAAGCAAAAGCGTGGAAGGCGATGGGGGTGAACAGGCTGAGCATTGGTATCCAGTCGTTTAACGACGATATGCTACGGCTGATTGGCAGGCGGCACACGGCAGAACAAGCACGAGAGGCGGTGAGGATAGCACGCGATGAAGGGTTTGAGAATATATCGGCGGACTTGATTTATGGACTACCAAGGGGAATTAAGAATGAAGAATTAAGAATGAAGAATGGCAAGTTGTGCGAAGCCGACAACGCAGTAGAACTGCTACAACGCGATGTGGAGGAGTTGTTGCGGCTGGAGGTGGAGCATATATCCACCTATTGCCTGAGTTACGAAGAGGGGACGGCGATAACGCGGATGCTGGAGTGCAGCGAGATAGAAGAGGTGGACGAAGATACTGAAAACCAGATGTTTGACTATATCGTCGAACAACTGACAAAGGCGGGATACGAGCACTACGAGGTGAGCAATTTTGCCCACAAAGGCAGGCGTTCACGGCACAACTCCAACTACTGGAACGACACGCCCTATATCGGTTTGGGGGCAGGCGCACACAGTTACGACGGTGTGCACCGCTACTGGAATCCGAGCGACATAGACCTATATATAAAAGGTGCTCTGGCACACGATTTGCAGCGGGAACAGGAGACGCTGACCAACGAACAGCGGCACACCGAGCGCGTGATGCTGGGCTTGCGGACGGCAGAGGGGATTGCGCGGAGCGATGTGGACGAGGCGAAAGCCCTACCCTACCTCCGGCGCAGACTGCTGCGAGAAGAAGGAGACCACCTTGTGGCAACCACGGAGGGGTACCATATACTAAACAGAATCATTGAAGACCTGATATGAAGAAAGAGACTAAGAAACAATCCGTTAGCCCGACATTCAAGAAGAAATTCCTGTGTTGGTTTTGGGGTATATTTGCCGGCGGCGTGCTGCTGGTGGTGCTCATCTTTTGGATGATAACCAAGGGGTGGTTAGGCTATCTGCCGCCGTTGGACGAGTTGCAGAACCCGAAAAACAGGTTCGCGACAGAGGTGTTCTCGTCGGATATGCAGTCGCTGGGACGTTTCTACCGCAAGGAGAACCGCGTGGGCGTGACCTACGACCAGATTTCGCCGTACATGATTGACGCACTGATTGCCACGGAGGATGCCCGTTTCTACAACCATACAGGTGTGGACGCAAAAGGCTTGACCCGTGCTATACTGATGCTGGGACGTGCCGGCGGCGGCAGTACCATCACGCAGCAGTTGGCAAAGCAGTTGTGGTCGCCACGGGCAAACAACATCTTCGAGCGTGCATTGCAGAAACCTATCGAATGGGTGATTGCCACCAAGTTGGAGCGGCTGTACTCGAAAGAGGAGATACTGACGATGTACCTCAACCAGTTCGACTTTCTCTACAACGCCGTGGGCGTGAAGTCGGCGGCGCAGGTGTACTTCTCCACCACGCCCGCCAACCTGAAGATAGAAGAGGCTGCCACATTGGTGGGACTGTGCAAGAACCCTGCACTCTACAACCCTATCCGCCGTCCCGAGAGGGCATTGGCACGGCGCAACACGGTGCTCGGGCAGATGTGCAAGTACGACTACATCACGCCCGAGGTGCGCGACTCGCTGCAGGCGTTGCCGATAGACATCAAGTACCAGAGCGTGGACCACAAGCAGGGCTTGGCACCGTATTTCCGCGAGTATCTGCGCGGTGTGCTGACCGCCAAGCAGCCCAAGGCAAGCAACTACCCCGAGTGGAACAAGCAGCAGTACGAGATAGACTTGAAACAGTGGAAAGAGAACCCGCTGTACGGTTTCTGCAACAAGAACCACAAACCCGACGGCACGCCATACGACCTGTATCAGGACGGTCTGCGCATCTACACCACCATCGACTCGCGTATGCAGCAGTACGCGGAAGAGGCTGTGAACGAGCATATCCAGGCATTGCAGAAGGACTTCTACAAAGAGAAGAAAGGCAAGAGTTATGCCCCGTTCTCGCGTGACCTGTCGCGCGAAGAGATAGACGGCATCATGAACCGCGCCATGCGCCAGACTGACCGCTACCGCGCCATGAAGAAAGACGGCAAGTCGGAGACCGAGATACGCGAGGCATTCAACACGCCCGTGGAGATGCGCGTATTCTCGTACAACGGCATGATTGATACCGTGATGACGCCGCTGGACTCGATACGCTGGAACAAGTACTTCCTGCGTTGCGGTTTCATGAGTATGGACCCGCACACGGGCGCGGTGAAAGCATACGTGGGCGGACCGAACTTCTCGCAGTTCCAATACGATATGGTGAACACGGGTCGCCGGCAGATAGGCTCCACCGTGAAGCCGTACCTCTACACCCTTGCCATGGACGAGGGCATGTGGCCGTGCGACAGCACCGTGAACGACTCCGTGACCCTGATAGACGGCAACGGCGTGCGCTGGACACCGCGCGACACCCACGTGAAGAACCGCGGCGAGATGGTGACGCTCAACTGGGGCTTGCAGCAGTCCAGCAACTGGATTACCGCCTATCTGATGTCGCTCTACACGCCCGAACAGTTGGTTCGCCTGATGCGCTCGTTCGGCATCGAGGGACAGTTGGACCCCGTAGTCAGCATATGTCTCGGACCGTGCGAGGTGAGCGTGAAGGAGATGGTGGACGCCTACACGACCTTCCCGAACAAGGGCATCCGTGTGGAGCCGCTCTACGTGACGCGCATCGAGGACAACAACGGCAACGTGCTGGCGACCTTCACGCCCAAGACCTACGAGATTATCAGCGAGACCACGGCGTACAAGATGATTTATATGCTCCGCAACGTGATGGACCACGGTACAGGTGTGCGTGCACGCCTGCGCTACGGACTGAAAGCCCCCATGGGCGGCAAGACCGGTACCAGCCAGAACAACTCGGACGGCTGGTTTGTGGGCTTCACGCCCTCGCTGGTGAGCGGCGTGTGGGTAGGCGGCGAAGACCGCTCCATCCACTTCGACCGCATGGCACTGGGACAGGGTGCGAATATGGCACTGCCTATCTTCTCGCTCTATATGCAGAAGGTGTACGCCGACCCCAACCTGGGCTACGACACCGCCGAACAGTTCGACATACCCGCATGGTTCGACCCCGAGCAAGGTTGCAAGTAACGCCTTGGCAACACAGCAGACAATATAAACCCTAAATATAATTTGTTATGAAACGCTTTTACATCCTCCTTACGGCTACTACATTAGCCACGCTCGGTGCACAGGCGCAGAGTACGACACCCGACGGTGCTATCCGTGGATTCTTCTCCACATCTGCGGACAGGATTGTCTATTTCTCACGGGGCAACCTGCAGTATCAGGCAAGCACCAAGACCTGGCGCTTTGCCGAGAAACAGACCGACTGCATCGGCAAAGACAACAACAATATATCCGACACCTACGACGGCTGGATAGACCTTTTCGGCTGGGGAACGGGCAACAACCCTACCCTCACAAATCAACAATCCGCATACTATCCATCATTCACCGATTGGGGCACCAACGTCATCGGCACCAGCCCCGCCAACACATGGCGTACACCGGGCACCAGTGAATGGTGGTATATCACCAAAGGCCGCCCCAACGCAGACCAACTCTACTCCTTGGGTACCGTGGACGGGGTACACGGGCTGATTCTGCTGCCCGACAACTTTCCGCTGTCCACCATCTCGTGGAGACCGCAGGCAAATGGTTGGGACTACAACAAGTATAGCGCCTATCAATGGGAGACTATGGAGGCCAAAGGCGCCGTCTTCCTCCCTGCCGCAGGAGCCAGAGACGGCAACAGGGTGTTCACTTACAACGACGGACGGTATTGGTCGGATGTGCCTATGCCTCAATTCAATACGCAGTGTATGCGTTTCTACGAATATCTGGTGGACCCGCAGCAGGAATGGTCGCGTTCCTATGGGCACTCGGTGCGCCTCGTGTGGGATGTGCCTCAATACACCATCACCCTGACGCAATCCGGACAAGGCACCCTGACGGCGGACACGACCCGCGCCATGGAAAATGACATCATCACCATCACCGCCACACCCGCCGAGGGGTATCGCTTCCGCAGCATCTCGGCGATGCAGGGCACTAACAGCCTGCCCCTCACTTGTGTGGACGAAGCGGCAGGCAAGTACCAATTCACCGTGCTGACGGGCGATGTTACGGTCAAGGCAGTATTCATTCCCGAGCCCTCGTACATAGCGCACCCCATCTCGGTGTCGGCAGACAGGCGCGTATATTTCTCGCAGGGCAACCTGTCGTACAGGGCAAGCACCGACACCTGGCAGTTTGCTGACTATCAGATAGACTACCTCGGCACAGCCAACGTCGCCGACGGGCAACTTGCCGACCATATCGACCTTTTCGGCTGGAGCGGCAGCACGGGTGTCCCATGGGGCATCAGCATCTCGGCGAACGATGCCGACTATTCGGGCGACTTCGTGGACTGGGGCACCAACCCCATCGCCAACGGCGGCAACACGCTCAACCCGTGGCGCACACTCACCAAGGACGAGTGGACGTACATCTTCTACGACCGCCCCAATGCCGACAAACTATTTTCCACGGGCACCGTACACGATGCGCAAGGGATACTCATCCTGCCCGACAACTGGCAAACGCCCGACGGACTGACCTTCAAGTCCAGCACCGAAACAGGGCTGCTGCTCGAAGCAGATGGTACCTGTTACATATCGCAGGGCCGCTTGGAAGAATACTGGCACAACAAATACACCGCCGATGAATGGCAACGTATGGAGCAGGCGGGTGCCGTATTTCTGCCCGCTGCAAACTCCCGTTCGGGAATTGATGCGAGTATCCGGGGTGCCTACTACTGGACAGGCACTCCCGACAGCAACAAAAGCACTGAGGCATACTCTTTCTACTACACCGGTTACTTGAGTTCCAAACAGCCGGACCTGCGTCATTTCGGTACTTCCGTGCGCCTGGCACACAACTTCACAGGCTACACCATCACACCGACAGACGCCGAACACGGCACCTACACTATCGACCGACAAGAGGCGGAAGCAGGCGAAGTGGTCAACATTACTATCACCTCTTCCGATAAATACTACCAGTTCCACTCCGTCAGCGTCACGCAGGACGGGACACCCGTACCCGTCACGCCCGTAGACGGGACCCCCGACAAATACCGCTTCACCATGCCCGCAGGAGCGGTGGTAGTCCGCGTCCTGTTCGAGAAAGTGCTGCCCGCGTTCACGCCCAAAGCCTTTTCCGTTTCGGCGGACAAGCAAGTGTATTTCTCCCTGGGCAATCTCCAATGCTCGGGAGTGACAACAGGCAACCTGCTGTGGCACTTTGCCGAATACCAAGACTACTGCATCGGTAATGCCAACCTTGCCACAGACGCGGATGGCAACTTCGTCCTTGCTGACACGATAGACCTCTTCGGTTGGAGCAACCAAAGCGAAACACCTATGTGGGGCATCAGCACCTCTAATTCCGAAGCCGACTACGAAGGAGACTTCCTCGATTGGGGTACCAACCCCATTGTCAACGGAGGCAACACCCCGAATATGTGGCGCACGCTCTCAATAGACGAGTGGATTTACATCCTGTTTGATCGCCCCAATGCAGATAAACTCTTTGCTTTGGCTACAGTCTGCGGGACATGCGGACTCATTATCCTGCCCGATGATTGGGAGCAGTCCGAGGGCATTGCTTTCCGTTCCGCTACAGAGTGTGGATGGGAGAAACTTAGTTGGCAATATCTAAATAGAGGAGACTATAAATCCGCTTATAACATCAATACCTATACCACTGCCACTTGGTTGGATATGGAATCTGCAGGGGCTGTATTCCTTCCTGCAGCGGGTATCAGAGGCAAAAACACAAAGAGCGAAAAACTGTATATTAATGCAGTACAACAATCTGGTTGGTATCGATATTCTTCTACAAGCAATCGTAATATGATAAGATTCACAAATTCCCAACTATACGAATGGGGCACAAGTGCTGGAAGCATCTATGGTGCCTCTGTGCGCCTGGTGAGGGATGTTACCGACAACCCGCCAACAGGGTGCGACAACGCCGCTACTCCGCAGGCTGCCACGGTGCGCAAGGAGTTACGCAACGGCAACGTGGTCATCATCTGCAACGGTCAGGAATACAACCTCTTAGGCGAAAGACTTAACCCATAAGATGCACCGGCTACAGCATATATGGCAATCCATACGCACCCTCGTCCCGCGAGGGCTGATGGGGGTGTGTATGCTGCTGGTCGGCGGCAGTGCTCTCGCCCAACTCAACACCGACCGCATCACCGCTATCGGGCGCAACGCGCTATACTTCGACGACTATGTGCTGAGTATTCAGTATTTCAATCAGGTCATCAAACTCAAACCCTACCTCAGCGAACCCTACCTCCTCCGTGCCATAGCCAAGATTCAGTTGGGCGACTACACGGGTGCGGAGCAGGACTGCAACGCCGCCATTGAGCGCAACCCGTTCCAACCTGGGGGGTACTACACGCGCGGCTACGTCTATCGCCAGACGGGGCAGTTGGAGAAAGCCGAAAAGGACTTCTCCGAGGCACTCATCTTTGCCCCTGAGAACAAGACCTACCTCGTCCTTCGCGCCGACGTCCTCGCCGAGGAGAAACGCTACGACCTCGCCTTGCAGGACATTGACCGCCTCCTTAGCCGCGAACCCCGCTCTGCCTCGCTGCTATTCGAGAAAGGCACCATCTGCCTGCGCAGCAACGACACCATCTGCGCCCTCAACGCCTTCACCGACGCCACGCAGTACGACAGCCAGAACCCTGCCGCATGGTCGGCACTCGGACTCGTCTATCTCATGCAGGACCGCCAGAACGATGCCCTCGCAGCCCTCACCAACAGCATCAACCAGGGCAGCAAATGGGCGGGCGACTATATCAACCGCGGCATCATCTTCTACCGCCTCCACAACTACCGCTCCGCACTTGCCGACTACGACAAGGCGGTCTCCCTCGCCCCCCGCGACGCCCAGTGCTACTACAACCGCGGCGTCCTGCGGCAGGAACTGGGCGACTACAACCGCGCCTTGGAGGACTTCAACCAAGTGGTGGAACTCGACCCCGAGCAGGTGGAGGTGCACTACCAGCGCGGACTCGTGTTCCTGCACCTCAACCAGTGGAAGGACGCCCTCGCGGACTTCACCCTACTGATAGACCGCTACCCTTATTTCCTGCCGTCCTACTACCTTGCCGCGCAGGCGGAGACTGCACTCGGGCACGGCAAAGTCGCCTATCAGTACCGCACACGCGCCTACGACTTGGAGCAGAAGAAGGACAGCATACAGGCGCAATCCGTGTCCACCGACCTGCAACTGGCTCAGTCACAGCCCCAGAAACGTGACCGACGCAAGGAGTTCTCCGCTATGGCTGCACAGAATCAGGAAGCGGCGGACGACGAGCGTCAATACGAGAGCGAGACCCGAGGCACCATACAGAAGCGATATACCGATGTGGTCAACGAACCGAACATCACCCTCTCCTACTACGTGCAAAGTGCTAACACTCAGTCACTTCGCCGCACCAACTACTCCCATGTCTCCATCGACGAATACAACCGCCGCCAACTGCTCCCTGCCCCACTCCGCTTCACCGTGCAGGAGATGGCGCTGACGGCGGATATGGTCAACCAACACTTCGAGCGCATCAACGCCCTCTCCGACCAAATCGACATGCTTGAGCAGGTCGCCTCGCCCAACTCCCCGCAGAACAACCGCCTGAGCGCCGCCTACATGGCGCGGGCTATCGAGTTCGCATTGGTGCAGGACTACTCCTCGGCTATCGACGATGCCACCCGTGCCACCATGCTCGACGGCACCTTGTATTTCGCCTATTTCTGCCGTGCCAACTGGCGGTACAAGTTGCTCGAATACCGCCGCGCTATGGGCGAGAAGACCGAGGGGGCGGATTTTGAACTCATGATGCGTGACTACGACTATGTCATCGACCACGTGCCCGACTTCTCTTTTGCCTACTACAACAAGGCGAACATGCTCTGTATCCAGCAGGATTTCCGTGCGGCTATCCGCTACTACACGCAGGCGATTGAGGTGGACTCCGACTTTGCCGAGGCGTATTTCAACCGCGGCTTGACGCACATCTTCATCGACGAGGTCGAGGCGGGACTCTCTGACCTCAGCAAAGCCGGTGAACTCGGTATCTACCAAGCCTACAATCTCATCTCCCGCTTCCAATAATCATTCCATAATCCCCTGTGCACATTGCGCATTATTCTCGTGTCTTCATCGGGTGATTATCGGGTTATTAACGGGTGATTAGTATGTGATTCCGCAGTCCTTGTAAGGACCATATGCATAGGACACTCCGGGGACGCCTGCGGGGTCCCCGTCCCGCGGGCGCAACGGGGTGTTCTCTCGTCTGCGGTTTGTGGGGACGACGCGTCCCGCGTCGTCAGGGAGAGAAGTGCGATGGGCATATTCTCGAATATCCATTCGCAGTTTTCGCATCCCGCGATTTGCATACGTGCAGAAAAAGCAGTAACTTTGCCACGGAAGTTTGACAAGACCTATAAAACGCGCATCATAATCAATAAGACAATGAAAAAATACAAACAACACTTTATTTTGTCGTGCATCGGAGCGGTCACCTTGTTGGGTATAACCGTTTCCTTGACCGCTTGCAGCAACGCACAGCCGGCGGCGCAGACCGCGGAGGACCGCAATGCGGATACGCAGAATCCTATCATGCCTATTCACTATGCAGGCACGGTGACACACCTGTATCTGACTGATTATCTGCCGCAAACAAACGCGGAAGACGAGGTGACATTCATCACGGAACCGAGTTATGAGGTGCGCCATGCGGGCAATGGCGAGTTGGACATCGAGGGCGACAACACGCTATCGGTGCTGAGCGTGCGGGTGAACGGCAAGGAACAGTACGACATCCCTATCCTACCCCGTTTGGAGAGTATGCAGGGGCTGGTGACGGTCGGCTGCACGGACTCGACCGTACAATGCGCAATGCGTAATGCGCAATTGGCAATGAGCGAGGCGCGTATTCAATGGAGAGCATTTTGGCAGGATATATATATAGGTGTGGATGCCATCGAGTTCGGCGAAGGCGACGAGGTGGCTACTATCCGTCTGCCCAAGGAGTGCCGTGAGTCCAATGGACGCAGTTTCCTGCGCGTGTATGCAGTGGCTAACGGGCTGTTGCTCAACGACTTGTTGGTTCCGTTGCAGGACGGCAAGCCCGTGACGGATGTCGGGCAACTGACGCGCCACGACGACCAGGCACAGGTGCTGTACTCGCTGATGATTGACCGTTTCCATAACGGCAACAAGGACAACGACTGGAAGATGAACAGCCCCGAAGTGCTGGATATTGTTGATTATCAAGGCGGTGACATCAAGGGTATCCAGCAGAAGATAGAGGAGGGTTTCTTCGACGACCTCGGCATCACCACGATATGGATTTCGCCTGTCACGCAGAACCCGTGGGACGCATGGGGTATGTACCCGTTCCCCAACGGCAACAAATATGATTCGACCAAGACCTACACCCGCTTCTCGGGCTATCACGGCTATTGGCCTATCTATACCACGGTGATTGACAAGCGTTTCGGTACGGATGAGGAGTTGCGCGACATGCTGGCGACCGCCCATGCGCATGGTATCAATGTGGTGCTCGACTATGTGGCAAACCACCTGCATATCGAGTCGCCAGTGTATAAGGAGCACCCGACATGGCACACCGACAGTATCCTGCCTGACGGGCGGCGCAACTTCGAGTTGTGGGACGATGCGCGCCTCACCACGTGGTTTGATGTGCATATCCCTACCCTCGACTTGGAGCGCGAGGACGTGTATATGCCCATGACCGACTCGGCACTCTATTGGCTTGCGAACTTTGAGTTTGACGGATTCCGCCACGATGCCTGCAAGCACATACCCGAATGTTACTGGCGTACGCTGACGCACAAGATGAAGACCCGTTACCCGAACCGCCATATATGGATGATTGGCGAGACCTACGGGTCGCCCGAACTCATCAACACCTACGTCAAGAGTGGTATGCTGAACGCGCAGTTCGACTTCAATGTCTATTTCACAGCCATTCACGCGCTGTGCAACGACGGCAAGATGAGCGACATCGACCGCGTGGTGCGCGAGTCGATGGCAACGTATGGTGCGCACCACACAATGGGCTGTATATCAGGCAATCACGACCAAGTGCGCTTTGCCTCATTGGCAGGTGGAGGTATTCACTTCTGGGAAGACGGTAAGTTGGAAGGCTGGACGCGTGAGGTAGGACTCTTGCCCAACGACACGCCCGAAGAGGAACGCGAGGGCCTTGCCCGCGAAGCGTACCGCCGTGCATTGCGGTTGGAGATGCTGAACCTCACCATTCCGGGCGTGCCGTGTATTTATCAGGGCGACGAATACGCCGAAGTGGGCGGCAATGACCCGGACAACCGCCATTGGATGCGCTTTGACGGGCTCAGCCGGCAGGAGCAGGACTTCCGCGAGCAGGTGAAGAAACTGATAGATATTCGCCGCGGGAATATGGCACTCATGTACGGCGACTATATCCCCGTCAGCAGCAACGACGACACCATAGAATTCCTGCGCACCTACATGAGCGAAACCGTTCGCGTGAAGATCAGCAGGAATGAAGAAAGCAGCATTACCATTAACGGCAATCTGACTTTTGTCCTGTAACGGGACCGCCCGAACCGACACATGATAAATAAACTATACCAATCTACCCGGTTTCGGGTGGATTGGTATGGTTTTTGTGGCTATGTTTGGACAAGGCGTACGGGGACGGCAATGTCTGACCATACGCCGGATAGTATAAACCCATTAAACCAACAACATTATGATTTCCAAACGTTTAGAGGAGGCTATCAACGCCCAAATCAATGCCGAGATGTGGTCGGCTTACTTGTATCTGAGTATGTCATCGTACTGCCAAAACGCAGGTTATGTAGGTATGGCCAACTGGTTTGCCATCCAATTCAAGGAGGAGCAGGACCATGCACAAATCTTCATCAACTACCTGCAGAGCCGTGGCGGACGTGTGTTGCTTCGCGCCATTGATGCCGTAGACACCGACTGGGCTTCTCCGTTGGCGGCTTTCGAGCACACGCTGAAGCACGAAGAGAAGGTCACATCGTTGATTAACAACCTGATGGCTATCGCTGTGGAGGAGAAAGACTTTGCTTCGCAGAGCCGCATGCAATGGTTCATTGACGAGCAGGTGGAGGAAGAAGAGAACGCTACCGAGATTATCCAGAAACTCCGTATGCTGAACGGCAACGGTTATGGTATGTACCAACTCGACCAGGAGTTGGCAGCACGCGTCTATACGCAGGCTGCTCCTCTGGCTACGGCAAATTGATGGATGGATATGAAACGTTTTATCATTCCTGTATTCGTCGGGCTGTGCGTGGTGGCATGCTCACCGCGCCACACCAAAACGGCGTATGAGCAGTATCAGGAGTTGAGCGACTCGGTCGTTGCGCAGTTGCAAAAGGACATACCGGAGACCGTTGCGGACTCTATAGTTACGGCTTTCGTTGATGAGAGTTATGGTCTGCTGATGGAGAACATCGGCGAGCCGACCTCTGATTCTATAGTGTATGCGCTCTTCTATATGCTCTCGACAGACCAGAAGGAAGAACTCTTTAAGGCAATGCCGGAGGAGCGCCTGCAAACGGAAACGATGCAGGAGTACTACAAAGCGTTTCAAGCCGAACTGATGGGCGCACCCGGGCACGCATATACCGATGTAACGGCATTGCAGCCTGACGGAGAGCCGTTGGCGCTCAGCCAGGTGATTGGTACGGCTGACTATGTACTGGTTGACTTCTGGGCATCATGGTGCGGTCCGTGCCGCAGGTTGTTGCCCGTATTGAAAGAGTTGTACACCTCGTATCACCCGTTAGGGCGATTGGAAATAGTCGGTATCAGTTGCGACCGCGACGAGGCGGAGTGGCTGAAAGCCATTGCAGAAGAGGAGTTGCCGTGGCGGCAGGTCCGCGACCAACGCGAGGCGCCCTACAATCCCTGCGATATATACGGCATCACCGCTATCCCGACCACCCTGCTCATTGACCGCAATGGTACTATCGTACTGCGCAATCCCGACGAAGCGGAGATTGAGAGCGTATTGGCAGCGGGATTGTAAACAAACCTTACCGCGAACAAAAGAGGTTGCCTGACAAGTGTAGGCAACCTCTTTGTTGTATGGGGACATCTTGTGGAGATGTTTTGTGAGACGTTTTGTGGGAACGACGCGTCCCGCGTCGTCAATATAGTAGAGGGGTCGTTCACAACCTGCTTATTTCACGATACCTTTTTCGAGGTACTCGGCAAGGTTGGTTCGGGCTTGCTCGGCAGCATGGTCTGCAGCCACTTTCTCCATGTCGGAGCGCACCATCAGGTGTACCAACTCCTCGAAAGTGGTCTTGTTCGGGTTCCAGCCGAGTTCGGCTCTTGCCTTGGTCGGGTCGCCCCACAGATTGACGACATCGGTCGGGCGGTAGAAGTCTGGCGACACCTCCACCAATATCTTGCCTACAAGCGTCTCCGGACCTGCTACGCAGACACCGTTCTCGTCCTGACCCTCGCCCTCGAAACGAAGCGTGATACCCACCTCTCGGAAAGCCAAATCGCAGAATTCACGCACGGAGTGCTGCACCCCGGTAGCAATAACAAAGTCCTCGGGCTTTGCGTGTTGCAGGATAAGCCACATGCACTCCACATAGTCTTTGGCATAGCCCCAGTCACGGAGTGAAGATAGGTTTCCCAGATATAGTTTGTCCTGCTTGCCTTGTACTATACGTGCTGCAGCAAGGGTGATTTTGCGCGTTACGAACGTCTCGCCGCGCCGCTCGGACTCATGGTTGAACAGGATGCCCGAGCAGCAGAACATATTGTATGCCTCGCGGTACTCCTTGACAATCCAGTAGCCGTACAGTTTGGCCACTGCATAGGGCGAATAGGGGTGAAAAGGCGTATTCTCGTTCTGCGGCACTTCCTCCACCTTGCCGTATAGTTCCGACGTGGATGCCTGATAGATACGGCAAGTATGTGTCAACCCGCAGGCACGCACTGCCTCCAAGACGCGGAGAACGCCCGTGGCATCGATATCAGCGGTGAATTCTGGCGAGTCGAACGACACCTGCACGTGCGACTGCGCAGCCAGGTTGTATATCTCGTCGGGACGCACCTTGCCGACTACTTGTATCAAGCCCATGGAATCGGACATATCACCATAGTGGAGGTGAAAATGCGGCTTGCCCTCAAGGTGGGCGATACGCTCACGGTAATCCACCGAACTGCGGCGGATAATGCCGTGCACATCGTAGCCTTTATCCAGCAGAAACTCGCTCAGATAAGAGCCGTCCTGTCCTGTCACACCTGTGATTAATGCTGTTTTCATATTTTGACTTCGTATAAGTTATTCTTTCTGTTTTCTGTACGCCGGACCACCGCGTACTATATCATACCGCGGCCGGCAAGTTTGAACCAGTTCCATGCAATGGCGGCGACAAACATCACGACGCACCATATATTGAACCAGCGTTTGTATCTCGGGTTGCGCATATAGGAGATTCCGTACGCGGCAAACATCATGGCAAAGGGCACGGATGGCAGGTGAAAGCGCTCCGACTGAGCGAACGAGGAGAATGCCAGCACCACCAGATAGCCGCATAGAATGGCTATCGGCAACACGTGTTTGCGCCAATCGCCGCTCAGCAAAAGGATAAATAGGGCCAAGATTGTAAAAAACGACGTGATATTCTTCACAAAGTTGCCGCCGTGTATCATCTTCAGGTTCTCCTGCCCGGGCACCTCGGTCATCGTCGGGAACGGGATGGTAAATATCATCGGCGCAAAGACTGCCGCACCCGCATACTTGGCGAACTTCTGCACGTGCCCGCCTTTGTCCACACGCGTGGCACGCCATTCCATGTTGCCTTTCTGTTCCGAACCGCGTGTCTGCCACATAGCGCGCACGCTGTTACCGACACTCGTATTATTGAGCATAACACCTCCGACAACCGTCAAGGCTATGGCTATCAGCAATATACGCCTCCCCCAACCGACCACACGGTCGCTGCTCAGCAACAGCGCACACAGGAACGCCAACACCAGCACTGCGGCTAATGCCGTACGGAAAGTGAACACCGCTCCGGCAATCAGCATCAGGGCAAGAGTGGGACCGAACGTCAGTTTGCCACGACGCAGAATAAAATCCGCCCGTTCTGCAAACAGCACTGTCAGGAACACCATCTCTATCTCCTTGAGGTGCAAGCCGCAATAGTAAATCAGGTTCGGCATCAGCATGCACAAGATACCCGCGATGCGCCCCGTGCTTTCGCCGAAATTGCGCACCGCCAACTTGTATATCAGCAACGCCGTCCATGCGCTCCATATCGCTTTGATAAGGCGCGCCGCCAGCATGCTATCCCCCGTCAGCAGATATACAAACGACAAATACAGAGGATACCCCAAGTCGGAATAGTCAGCGCCGCTATAGTCCACAAAAGCAGGCAGCAAGTTCCAATTACCCTCGCGCAGAAGACTGGCGCCATACCGCCCCAATTCATTATAGAATCCCACATCACCGGGGTCGAACTCAAAGGGCGAACCGGTCATCGTGATGTAGAACCAGTACGAGAACAGCACATACACCACCCGTATGCCCAATGCCGTCCAAAACAGACGTTTGGCAAAAGTCTTTGGAGAAATACGCACCCACGCCTTGGTGAGGTTATTGGCAAAATAGAAAAAACCGCATACCTCCGCCAAACCGAACAGCCAC
>CAKUUM010000009.1 GCA_934692905.1 uncultured Bacteroidales bacterium | reverse complement strand
CTATTCGCGAGAGGGTGTTTCGTAAAAATTAATGGCTAATTCGTGGATAATTATATGTTTTTCATTGCTTTAATGGTTCTTTAATGGACTTAATGGAGCCCTCTGCCCGACCCAGCATTAATGGCTTATTAATGGTCATTAATGGAGGAGTCCCCCCTCTTTGGGGGGTAGGGGGAGTCTTTAATGGCTGTTTAATGGTCTTTAATGGAGTCAGTCCTATCCCTCTTATTGGGCTTATTGGACCTATTCGGCTTATAAGCCCCATTCTTCCTATCCGCCCCATTGGGCTTACTCTCACAATGCCTATTGTTTCTTAGCAGGGCGATAGTATCGCCCGCTTAATCAAATACCCTCTCCCGCTCCCTAAAATCGTACATCATTCCCAATCCCCAAATAAATCGTACATCGTAAATTCGGTATCGTCAATGTTCTCTGCCCTCACGCTGACAACTACGGTACATACACGGTAGATATATGGTTGATACACGGTAGATACTCGGTTCATTCAGCGACTCCGACCGTACCCTTGTAATAGGCTCACCGTCCCCTTGCACATATCATAAATTATTTATACCTTTGCAACCGAATACTAATACCTCATAGATATGGCACGCACTGTCCTCACTCATCCTTTCGATACCATGTCGGGCAAACTCACCCGCACCGACAAAGTCATTCTCCGCACCCGCAATGGTCAAACCCATGCTTATGTGGTGCAGCACCCCTACGAAGGTCCCGTCACGCCTGCCCGCCAACGTACCTTGGATGCTTTCGCATCGGCGGTTGCCCAATCCAAAACCATCCTCAATGACCCTGCTTTGCGTGCCGAATGGCAACAGCGTTTCGCTGCCTACACCGCCCGTGCCAACCGCTATCCGTCCTCCTATCCCAAGCCTTGCACCACGCTCCGCGGCTACATCATCTCCACCCTCACCCGCGAAGCCCAATCCCCTCATTTCTAAACGCATAAATACCCCCGGTGAAGGTGCGGTGTGAAACGATATACTTGTCGGCATAGTGGCTATTTCTTATTGAGAAGGTCTTGATATCACCACCACCCGTACACCCAATTCCAAGCCAAACACCAATGGTGGCAACCATCAGATAAAGACCTCAGTAAATACAAAAAACTATCACCTCAAATTAAGGTGATAGCGTGAGTGTCAAGTTTTTGACAGAAAAAACGTTAGAATCGCAATGCTAATCCTATACCGTCTTGTGAGATTTGTCCATTAAGTGAGAGCGTTTGAGTATGTTGGCTGCTTTTGATATTGTAAACATTATGGCTATTGTTACACTTTGAATAACCAACACACAGCAGCGGAACTGATGCCAATGTGGCAGCACCGCCAACAGCGATAAATACAGCACCTGTTACCACACCACCATACGTCCAACAACATAACAACATTGGAACACCAACAGCAAGACATACAGGAAGTCCGGCACCTAACATTCCCCAACCAGCCATACGCATATTATTCCCCTTGATGTATTCATTATAAGCGGCGGGACAATGTTGATTGACAAAATACAGGTAAGCATCTCTATCCATTTGAGTCTCACGCCCGTTTTGTCGCAATGAGTACATATTACCAAAGCGTGAAATCGTCCCAAACGACAATTCTGAAGAATTGATACCCTGATTATTATCAGCAGAAGGTTTTGCGCTGTCAAAGACTTTGACAGTACCGTTTTGGAATGTGATAACACTAATTTCGGAGGTTGGGAGTACAAATACAGGACCGTCAAGATTATTCCATGTTTGGTAACGTACCTCTGTAAGAGAAACCTCTTGAATTTTACTTTCGATGCGTTTTGCATCACGTGTGATGATAATATCTTGTGCAAAACTCAGCATAGATGACACAATAACTACCATCAATAAACAAAATTTCTTCATAAGAATATCCCTCATACGTGTCGGGAACAACTATTGTTTTCTGTTGGCTCCAAACAGAAGATAACAATAAAAAAGCGTGGAACCGATATAGCCTGCTTATTCTTCTATCAGAGGTACCGGAAAGAACCTTGCCAACAAGAACAAACAATATACGCCCACGCCCGATATGAATACGTCTGTCAAAGGCAGATATATACACATCACGAGAACGCTTATTGTCATCTTATCTTGGGTTGACGAAAATTTCCGGTTTTCTGATAGCCAAAATAAGCGCTAATAAACGCTTTATTTAATTAGCAATAGGAGAACATGAATACTTGACACTCTTTTCTCTAATTGCGCTGCAAAGATAAATGTTATTTTTCATTTATACAAATATCTTGTACGGAATTTACAATGGAATTTTGCATAACTGATTTATTTGCTGTATCTTTGCAGTGCGTATTACTATTACGCATTATTGTGTAATAGTAATACGTAAACATAAGCAATGCAAATACGCAAATGATGAGTATATGATATACAGAAATGATTTAGAGGATGTTATGCAGGCGCAACAGGCACGCATAACGCATGATGTGAGTTTCCCGCGCGAGGCATTGTCGTCTATCAAGACGGACGATTCGCCCGTGGCTACCATCATCACGGGCGTACGTCGCTGCGGGAAAAGCACGCTGGTGGAGCAACTGATGGCACGCTATCCGGATGATTCGCTGCTGCTGAATTTCGATGTGCCGCGTCTGTACGGATTCCAAATGGAGGACTTCCGCCGCTTGGATGCTATCATTGCCGATAAGGGGTGCCGTCATCTGTTCTTCGATGAGATACAGGTGGTGACCGGTTGGGAGATGTATATCAATCAGAAACTGCAAGAGGGTTATCAGGTAGTCATTACGGGTAGTAATGCCTCGCTGCTGAGCCGCGAATTGGGTACGCATCTCACGGGCAGGCACGTGGATAGCGTGCTGTACCCGTTTTCGTACACAGAGTATTGCGGTATAAAGGGCGTGCAGGCATCTGCTGATACATTTGGTGACTATCTGACAACGGGTGGTTTTCCTGCCTATATACGCTGGCAGGATGAACGCCTGCTCAATGAGTTGGCTAACGACGTCTTGTACCGCGATATTCTTGTGCGTTACAATATCCGTGACGAAAAACCCATCAAGAATCTGCTGCTGTTTGTGATAGCCAATATCGGCAACCGCATATCGGCGGCGCGACTGGTGGACGCCATCGGCGTGAAAACGGGTAATACGGTGGTGGATTATCTGGCGTATCTGGGAAATACGTATATCATTCAGTTGGTGCCGAAATTCTCGTACTCGTATAGGGTGCAACTGATTAACCCCAAGAAGATGTATTGCATTGACACGGGGCTGCACAGCGTGTTGTCACCGTCGTTCTCACAAGACAAAGGGCATAAATTGGAGAATGTGGTGTATCTGGCGTTGAAACGGCAGGGGTATGAGGTGTTTTATTTTGATGAGGAGCGGAAAGAGTGCGATTTTGTACTTTGCAGGCATAACCAACCCACGGCGGCTATACAAGTGTGCCTCGAACTGAACAGCGACAACGAGGCACGTGAGTTGGGCGGACTGAAGCAGGCAATGGCGTATTTTGATTTCAAAAATGGGTTGATACTTACTGATAATCAGAAGGACGAAATCCAATACGACGGGCATACGATACGTATCGTCCCCGTATGGAAATGGATAACAGAAGGCGGGGATTTGTGAAAGGGTAGTCTTTCGGGGAAATCAGTGTGTCGGATATATGCCGTGTGTCGGATGTGAGCAGGGCAACTTTCTACCGTCTGTTTGATCCCCCCACCGATGTGCTGCGTTGGTGTTAGCATCTACAACCCGATATTCGATAGGTGAGAAGAGTATTTCTGTTGCTTCTACTCTTCAATAACATCAGTTCAATATAATGAGGCTATTGATATTTATGAACTACCTGCGATAATACGGCGTAGCCGTCCGTTCATAAAAGTCCCAATAATACCTATTTGAACAATGTTTGACCATATTTTTCGTAAGCGCGGCGCAAGTCTCGGGTTCCCTGCAAGCGGCAACGTGCAGTAGGGTGACATCTGTGCGCCGCAAGACAAAGTTTTGTCTGGTTTTATTGGTTTTGTTCTATAAGTTTTTGTTATATCGAACTCACGTTTTTCTATGGTTCTTTCTATGGGGCTAATGGAGAACTACATAATGCATTAACGGTCAATTATATGGTAATTAACGGAGCCCTATACCCAATAACGAATTCATGGTCAATTCGTGGATAATTACACGTTCCTCAATGTTATTAGCGGAGAATAATCATCTATTCACCGCATATTTGCGTAGAATGTAGTGTTTTTTCGCCGCAAAAGTTGCATAACCGACAAATCCTTTGTACCTTTGCCGCAACTTTACGGAATACAACGATGTGATTATGAGAGCAATCTATCTTTGGCAGCACGATAACTGGACAGCGTTTTCATGGGACGGCAACAGCCTCATGGGCTTGCTGGGTGAAGTGCGCTATCGGCAGGGGCAACTGCTGGGGCGAATGAGTATGCTCGGTATGGAAGGCGTACAGCGGCAGATGGATTCCCTGACCGAGGAGATTGTCACGTCATCGCGCATAGAGGGGGTTGACCTCAATCGCGATAGTGTCCGCTCGTCCATCGCGCATCATCTCGGCGTGGACTTGGATATCGACCGCACGCCCGACCACTACACGGAGGGGATAGTCCATGTCATGTTGCAAGCAACGCAGAACTACTGGCAGCCGCTCACGGCGGAGCAACTCTTTGGTTGGCATGCCGCCCTCTTTCCTACGGGCTATAGCAACGGCTATAAACTCACCATCGGCACTTGGCGCGTGGGCGATGAACCCATGCAGGTGGTATCGGGACCTATGGGGCATCGGACGGTACACTACCAGGCACCCCCAAGCAGCAATGTGCCGCAGATGATGGCTGCCTTTCTGCAATGGCTGAACACGGACGATGGCACCGATGCGCTCATCCGTGCGGCATTGGCACACCTGTGGTTTGTCACTATTCACCCGTTTGACGATGGCAACGGGCGCATCACCCGTACCATCACAGAGATGATGCTCGCGCGGGCGGACCGGTCGGCGCAACGCTACTACAGCCTGTCCGCCGAGATTTTCCGCCGCCGAAAAGAGTATTACGAGGTGTTGGAGCATACGCAACATGGCGATAGTAACGTAACCGAATGGATACGTTGGTTCCTGACAGCCCTTAATGCGTCATTGGAAGAGGCTATCCGAACTACGGACCGCATATTGGAGAAAGCCGCCTTTTGGCAACGTCTCGAAGGTACACCGTTCAGCGAGCGGCAACGCAAAGTGCTGAATATGCTTTGGGACGGCTTCACGGGTAAACTCAATACACAGAAATGGGCAAAAATCAATCATTGCTCGCAGGACACCGCTTTGCGCGACATACAGGATTTGATAGCCAAAGGCGTACTCCGCAAGACCAACGAAGGCGGACGCAGCACCAACTACGAACTATTGCCATAGCAAGACAAAGGTTGGGCTTTGTACCAGAGTCCTCTGTGGAGGTGGTGAAGCATAAGGCATGTGCAGCCCCCGGGAGACGACGCGATAGGGGTTTCCTATGAGTCCCGTGGGCGAAATGGGGTGCTTCTCTCGCGTCATCATGCGCCAACGGCGCAAAAAGGATAGCATCTTCGCGTTTTACGAACCCTTTGCGATAATGCGGCGTAGCCGCCCGTTCATAACCGTCCCGATAATGCTTTTATATGGTTCTTTATATGGTTTTTAACGGAGTCTTAATCTCGCTATGCATTAACGACTAATTACATGGCAATTAACGGAGACGGAAACACCCGATAATGCTTTTTAGATGGTTCTTTATATGGACTTTAATGGAGGCTTGTATAGGATATTACATTAACGAATTATACGCCAATTAGCGGAGACCTATACCCTTTATTGGACTTATTCGACCTATCCGCCCCATCCGTTCTATTTGCCCCATTAGCCTTATCCCTACAAAGGCAAAAATGAAAATCCATTTGTACATATCAATTACTTTTCGTATCTTTACGCCCTAATTTGTATAATGCGGATTTTGTACATAGCCAGGCGACCATCGAAGATATTGATAGGGAAACCATTGATTATTTTATTTATTGCGGCACTCAAGTTGGGCGTGTCTCCGACGAAGCCTTAAAGAATTCTACAGAGGATATATTGCAGAACCTTGACCTGCTGACCAAAGACGGCAAATTGACTCACGCAGCCGTTTTGCTGTTTGGTAAGAACCCGCAACGTTTCTACAAATCCGCTTATTTCCGCTTGGGGCGTTTTGGCAAGAGTCCGTCGGATTTGATTTTTCAGGACGAAGTGTATAGCAACATCTTCCAGATGACCAACCGCGTCCTTGAACTGTTGCGCAGCAAGTACTTGAAGACACCGATTCATTATGAGGGGATGCAACGTATTGAGGAACTGGAAATTCCGGAATCTGCCATGCGTAAATTGCTCTATAACGCGATGATTCACCGCGATTATATGGGCGATGAAACGATGATGAAGGTCTATGATGACCATATTTGGCTGTGGAATGCCGGCAAGTTGCCAGAAGGTTACAACACGGAGACCTTGCAACATGACCATCGTTCGTTACCTCACAACAAACTGATAGCAAATGTTTTCTATAAGGCGGGGTTCATTGAGCATTGGGGGCGTGGATTTGACAAGATCAAGTCATCATTTTCTGCCGCCGATATTCCTTTCCCGAAAGTTGAGAACGAGTTTTGGGGAGTCTCTGTTATTATTCAGCGTAAGGCGGAACAGGAAATATCGGGTATTGATATACCGGATGTCGTTGATTTTGATATAACCGACAGACAAAGACGGATTTTGGAACTGGTAGCAAAGAATCCTTCTATTACAGCAGCGGAATTGGCAAAGATATTGAAAGTCAATTCCCGGACCATACAAAGAGACTTTGCTAAACTTTTTGAGAAAGGTATCCTTATTCGGGAAGGTAGCGATAAATCAGGGGAGCGTAACATCAAGATGTCGTAGTAAATGTCGTAGTAAATGTCGTAGCAAATGTCGCAGTGACATGCTCAGCCAACAGAACAAATGAATATGAGGGGAGTTTATTTTTCCCATCAGAGTTATAATTCCGATTTCCGTTTGGACGGCTAAGACAACTACAAGCAATGCAAACTTTTGAGATACAAACACTGCAAGAAAATTTTTCTTTCACTGATAGATTTTAGTGTATATTCCACTCTATAGTAAAGAGTCGGATTCATGGTTAATCATACAGTAATTAACGATGAATTGTAATGGTTTTGACAGAGAAAAATTAATGGCTAATTATACGGTAATTATATGTTCATTTCTTTTTAATGGTCCTTTAACGAACTTTAATGGATAAGATTAACGGTTCATTAACAGCAATTGGCGGAGAATTGTAACCAATAATGCAATTAATGGCTAATTCGTGGTTAATTATATGTTTCTCCGTATTTTAATGGCACTTTAATGGCATTAATGGAGGCTTGGATTCTATTACACGGCGATTAACGGAGCCCCTCATTCGTCCCATTTGCCCCATTGGACTCATCTCCACAAAGGCAAAAATAAAAATCCATTTGCACACGTCAATTACTTTTCGTATCTTTACGCCCTAATTTGTATAATGCAGATAATGTACTTATGATATGACCACCCAGCAGAACAGATGGACGCGAGAGGAGTTGATTTTGACCCTCAGTGTATATTTCCAACTTCCGTTTGGACGACTTAATCATAGTACCAAGGAAGTGAAAGAACTGGCGCGTTTTATTGGTCGGTCGGACAACTCAGTTGCATTGCGGTTGGTCAACTTTGCTGCCTGTGACCCGTATATCACGGAATCCGGACGTACAGGAATGCCTGCCGGCAAACCGGTTTGCCAGCCTATATGGGATGAGTTTGCCAATGACAAAGAAAAACTGTTCTTGGAAGCACAACGGATAAAAGCCAACCTGTTACATCAACCAATTGAGGAAATACTGCATATCACTGACAAGGAATTAGAAGGCAAAGAAAAAGAAACTGTAATCAAGCAACGGGTTAATCAATCGGCTTTCCGTTCAATGATTCTTTACAATTATGAAGAGCACTGTGCCATCACAGGCATCAACATTCCTGATTTATTGATAGCAAGTCATATTATCCCATGGGCAGATAGCACACCAGCACAGAAACTCAATCCTGAAAACGGCATTTGTCTATCGGCTTTGTATGACAAAGCTTTTGACCGAGGGTTGATAACTATTTCGCCGGATGATTACACCATTTGTCTATCATCTGCTTTACGGGAATACGAGACACAAGAATATTTTGACAAACATTTTGACAGTATTGCCGGACAACAATTGATTATGCCTATAGAGCATCGTCCGAACCGCGATTACTTAGCATATCACAGAGATAGAATTTTTAAAGGAATATAATACAATATGAAGCCTATTATAAAATATAGAGGAGGTAAATCAAAAGAAATTCCATTATTGCTGCCATATATTTCTCAATATACAGGGAGATATATTGAGCCATTTTTAGGAGGAGGTGCGATGTACTTTCACCTTGAGCCAGAACGTGCAATAATTAATGATATCAATACAAAATTAATTGAATTTTATATAGGCGTACAACAACATTATACAGAGTTAAGCCAGGAATTGGCCTTATTGGAGAAAATATACAATGCCAATAGGTCTAAATATGAGACATTAAAAAAGTTGCACCCCAATGATAAGGTTGTAGATAAAAACGAGGATTTGTACTATACATTGCGAAACATGTATAATGGACTTACAAAACCTAAATTTAGTCCAGCAGCCCTTTACTATTTTATTAATAAGACTGCGTACTCTGGTATGATTAGATATAATGCTAGAGGAGAGTATAACGTGCCTTACGGGAGATATAAAAACTTCAATACAGCACTAATCACGGAACAACATCATTGCCTCTTGTCCAATACTGAGATACACAATTCTGATTATAGAGAAATTTTCGCTCTCGCCACTCCGGAAGATTTTGTATTCTTGGACCCGCCCTATGATTGCACCTTTTCTGATTACGGCAATGATGAATATAAAGATGGTTTCGACGAAACGAATCATCGCCAACTAGCGAATGATTTCTACAATCTAAATTGTAAAGCAATGATGGTTATTGGAGCAACTCCTCTAACTAGAGAATTATATGGGAACAGTATCATCGCAGAATATAATAAAAATTATTCTGTTAATATTAGAAACCGTTTCCAAGCTGAAGCAGTTCATATAATAATCACTAACTATAAATCGTAAAATTATGGATTCTATCACAAGGATTAAAGAGTTCATCAGAAATAATTTTCCTGATTGGACAAAAGTTGATTTTTCTACAATTGATGATAATATCAATTTCCGAGAAGATTGGAGCGATTTATATAAAATCAACAACGAGGAGGTAATATTAATATCATACACAAATATTAGTATTACAGGAACAGAACGGCTCAAGCCACAACTTAGAGTATTCCTTGATGAATATAAAAAGCCGTTTTTATATGCAAAAAAACATAATTTACGTTTTTATCTGTTTTCTATCTACACAAAAGAAGATGAGATGGCCCGAGGATTAAACAATTTTAATCCTAAAGAATACATTATCTCCATAGAAACAAATCTTGATACAGAGGGCTCCAGAAGAGATTTAAGAAGCATATATGACTACGCCAATGAGAAACTAAATGGTCGCAAATTTCTAAAATGCTCACATACAAATTACAAGGCTGACATAAATCAGGCATCGTTCATATACATAGGAACCCCAGAAGCACCGGAAAAGGAAACTTTTGAGAGTTTTATTAATATTTTTGACTCAAGACCATACCTAAATTCAAAAATAGACATAAGTCCAATTCAAAGAGATGTTCAGCCATTGAGCTTAGAAGCCTCCTCCCATCTCCCTTATCTAACAGCATTGCGGACGAAGCCGTTTATGCTGTTGGCAGGTATTTCTGGAACAGGTAAAAGCCGTATTGTGCGCAAGTTGGCTCAGGCAACCAATCCGAAAAAATATGCAAACGAAGAGGATCGTTGGAAAGACAACCGTCCGGAGAACTTTGAGTTGATCCAAGTCAAACCCAATTGGCACAACTCAATGGATATGGTGGGCTATATGTCCAATATCCCTGCGCCTCATTATGTATTTACCGACTTTGTGCGTTTCGTAGTCAGAGCATGGCAACACAAGGACACACCGTATTTCCTCTGTCTGGACGAAATGAACCTTGCTCCAGTGGAGGAATACTTTGCAGAGTTCCTAAGTGCCATTGAATCGCGTGCCTTGGACGAAAAAGACGAGTATATAACCGACCCGATTATTGCCCCGTTCAAAGAGTTTGCTCAAGATGTGCGCGAAGATATGCTCAGACAGTTGCTCGGTGAAGCACATCATACAGAAGCCAACCCGTTGGTGGTACAGTTCACAGAGAAAGGTCTGACGCTGCCGCCTAACCTTATGGTAATGGGTACGGTGAATATGGACGAGACTACTTTCTCTTTCTCTCGCAAGGTGCTTGACCGCGCCATGTCCATAGAGATGAACGAAGTCAATTATGATGATTTCAAAGAGGGGAAAACGGAACTGATGCCGTTGCTAACGGAGCAGAATGAGTTGCTGGTAAACCGTCCGCAGAAAGCATGCGAGGTGCAAAACAAGATAGATGGTGACCGTGTCATCAATTACCTGAAAGCCGTGAATGCATTGTTAGAAGGCACACCGTTCAAACTCGGTTACCGTGCCGCCAACGAGGCAATGTTATATGTGTCTGCATGTCAGGATTTTGCCGGAGATGATTTCTGTATCGAAAAAGCACTTGATGAGTTCACACTGATGAAGATCCTGTCACGTATAGAAGGTGATGACAACCGTCTGTCTGTGGATGAGCGTGACGAGCGTCTGCTGGCAGCAGGTATAGACAGCAACGCCATAGAAGATGGCGAGCAGAGCCTTAACCTGCTCAACTGCCTGCGTGCCATTGTGAAGAAACATATCGGTCAGGACAGAGAGACCGAAAAGAAAATCAACCGTATGTACCACACGCTGATGCGTGAGCATTTCGTTTCGTATTGGGGGTAAGCGTGTATGGCAACCGGCAGCGTGAATATCTTCGAGGTGGCGAATGACGATGTGCGCATACGTTTCTCCTGTCTGTCTGCGGCTGACCGTATCAGCCGGGCTATGCAGAACATGCGCATAGGGGAAGGCGACAAGCGTTTGCAAGCGGAGTTCAGTTCGCCGCAGAAGGACATACACTTCTATTTCGATGGCGAGGAACAGCAAGGCACAATCACACGCGAAGCGGTGTTCTTCGAGAATACATCTTATCCGACACTGATAGAAGCCAAAGAGGGCGTGAGCCGTTTGAGTCTCCGTTTTTCCAACTCGCCGCGTGAACGCAGTTTGAGTGCTGACGGGCAGTTACTGTACGGAGCTGTCAGTTTCGGCAACCAGGTCGGCAAAGCGGATATCTGCCTGTCGTATGACAAGAACGGACACCATCAGACCTTGCGGTTCACAACCGAGGTCCTGAGTTACAAGATGGACTACCGCTCGGATATGAAGAGCATCATCCGCGACATTGAGCAGGAATACAGTATGCTGTCATTCGCGTTCATGCGCGAGACCTATCTCAATTTCCGCACGCAGCAAGGGCAGTCCACCGACCTGATATGGTGGCAGATATTCCATGCTTGCTATCAGGATATTCTTCATGCATGCCGGCAGATCATACAAGCACCTCGACACCGGTTACATCCGGACGTGCGATACGAACGCGCAGAACGGCTACGACTGCTCACGCCGGACATGGAGAACGAATATGCCCGTTTCAGCGACGAGCCGAATCATCTGTACCGCACGACCGAACTATGCCATACAAACGATACGGTAGAGAACCGCTTTCTCAAGTTTGTGATGAACGAACTGCTCAACCGTTTCCAGGTTGTGAGCCGCCATATACGCAACACGTCGCGTTCGGCGCGTCTGGAGAAAGAGTTGCAGGAAATGGATGAGAACCTGCAACGGATAGTGCGGCATCCTTTCTTCCGCAATATAGGGCAGTTCAGAGGTTTTGCACAGGACTCGTTGGTCATGAAACGCGCTAACGGCTACCGCACCGTTTACCAGAAATGGATTGAACTGTTGTGCGGGTATGAATTGGAAGAAGGTATCAACCAATTGGAGACAAAAGATATTTCCGCGCTTTACGAGATATGGTGTTTCCTCAAAGTGAAGAACATCGTGGAGGATATTCTCGGGGAGAAAGCGGAAGCACGTTATTATGGTCGCAAACTCACGCCGCAGTTTGTGCGTGATCTGAGTTGGGGCACGCAGTCTGAAGTGACGTTTGTGCGCACGGAGGATGGTGTGGAACTGGCGTCCGTCATGTATAATGCGCCGGTTAATGACAACGACAAGCAAGCAGAATCGGCTATTCGCGGCACAATGACTTTCACTACCACACAGCGACCGGACATTGTATTGCGACTGACAAAAAGGCAGAAAGATATCCAATACACCTTCCTTTTCGATGCCAAATACAGGATTGCGGACGGGAAGAAAGACGGTCAGGATGTGCCGCCGGTAGATGCCATCGACCAGATGCACCGCTACCGCGATGCCATTTATTATGTGGATCAGACAAATGGCAAACCCAAACGCGAAGTTATCGGAGGCTATGTGTTATTCCCCGGCAACTATACCAAAGAGGAGTATGCACGGTCATACTATCATCAATCGGCAGAGAAAGTGGGTATCGGCGCTTTTCCGTTGCGACCGACAAGTGATTTGCTGGTTTCTCCTAATGACAGCGAACAGGCTTTGCGCGAACAGATAGCGGTTTGGCTGCAGAGCAAACGGATGCTGTCAAATCTGTACAAAAAGGCTATTCCTCAGCATGGTTTGGCATACCGCAATCCTGATGATGTCATATTGGTCAACTATGCACCTGCCGCAAAACTGGCGAAAATGAAAGAGACAGGATTGTGTTATCTGCGGACAGGCGAGGAGCAGGGTGCTATTGTGATGACGCAGGATGCTGTAAGTGCACGGTATGTAATGTTGCACAATGGCAGAAACGGCACATTGTACAAAATCAAAGGCAAAGGACCGCGTTTCTGGGCAAGAGCCGATTTGGAGAAGAAAGGTTTTGAGCATTTAGGGCATGAGTATTACTTGGTCTATGAATTGGATATTTCCAAGTCCGCCGAGTATGATAATCTTCCCGCCCTCAACCGTGGCCCCCAAACCGCGAAACCGGATTTTATGACATGGGAAGAATTGATGGACTGGAAAAATAAGTAATTAAGAAAAGATAACATAATATGGAATATTCTGATTTCAAAAAACTCATTGATGGTCTGCGAATGCGGGGTAAGGAAACAGAATGGATTGAATTCAAACAAAATTTTCATTCGAAAGAGGAAATCGGCGAACGTATTTCCGCTTTATCTAATAGTGCATACCTTTGCAATATGCCTTATGGCTACATTGTGTTTGGAGTCCACAACGAAACACTACAAGTTGTTGGTACAGATTTATATGCAACCCGTAAGAAAGTCGGAAATGAGGAATTGGAAGCATGGTTGGCGCAACGTCTTAATCCAAGAGTGGATTTTGAAATTATAGATGATTTTGATTATGAGGACAAAGGACATCTCTGCATCTTCAAAATACCGGCTACCGTTAATCGCCCTGTTGCTTTCTCCAACGAAGAATATGTTCGCATCGGCTCAACAACACGTAAATTGAGAGACTTTCCACAAAAAGAAGCAAAGATATGGAAAGGCGCCCAGAAACCTTTGGATACAATCAAAATTAAAGAAAAACTTTCCGAAGACCAGATATTCACTTTGTTAAGTTATGAGACCTATTTTGATATGATGAATTTTCCTTTGCCTTCCAATAGAAACGGAATCATTGACAGATTTCTTTCGGAAAAGATTATTTTACAAGACGAATTAGGATTCAGCATTACCGAACTCGGAGCACTCTTGTTTGCCAAACGGCTTTCAGACTTTGATATGCTCCGTAGAAAACAAGTTAGGGTTATAACTTATAAAGGGAAAAGCAAAATAGAGACTATCAGGGAACAGGCTTTTGATATGGGATATGCTGTTTGCTTTCAAAATATGGTCACCTATATAAACAGCCAGTTACCATCCAATGAAGAAATAGGACAAGCACTACGGGCAAAAGTCACTATGTATCCGGAAATAGCCATCCGAGAAATCGTAGCTAATATGATTGTGCATCAGGATTTTTCGGAGCAAGGATTTCCTATGGTAGAAATCTATTCTGACCGTATAGATATTTCCAACCCGGGACAACCGATTATCAGCATTGAAAGGTTTATAGATGAATATAGTTCCCGTAATCCTGCTTTAGCGGATATGTTACGCCGATTAGGAATTTGCGAGGAATTAGGCAGCGGAATGGACAAAGCGGTAACAGCCATTGAAATTTATCAATTGCCTCCTTTGCGGTTTCAAGTCCAAGAAACAAGAACTACCGTTACTCTGTTCGCCTACCGAAAATATGCAGATATGAACAAAGAAGAACGAATGTTGGCTTGTTATCAACATGCGTGTTTGAAATATGTAACGAGTGACAAGATGACCAATCAAACATTGCGTGACCGTATGGGTATAGAAAAACAGAACTACCCAATGGTATCAAGGCTTATAAAAGATACTATCGAAAGCGGTAAAATAAAGGAAGAAAAGACTGAAAATGTCAACCGGAGAAATAAAGGTTACATCCCATATTGGGCTTGATTTCATGTAACTATCATGTAACTATTATGTACCCAATGGGCGTACTCGTATCATCCTTAGCAACCATAAACAGCTATTTATAAGCACCTTAAACAAACTATCATTCATGTGACTATCATGTGACTGATGTAAATTCGTATCACAACTTATAACTATGCCTGATATTCTGACACCTCAACAGCGCCACCGCTGTATGTCGCATATACGCAGCAAGGGGACAAAACCCGAGTTAGCGGTAAGGAAATGGCTGTGGACGCACGGATACAGATACCGGTTGAATGTCAAGAGCGTGCCGGGCAAGCCAGACATTGTGATGCGCAAGTACAGGACGGCGATATTCGTCAACGGCTGTTTCTGGCACGGGCACGAAGGTTGCAGGCAGTTCGTACTGCCGAAGACCAACACGGCGTTCTGGCAGGCAAAGATAGAACGGAACAGGGAACGCGACCGGCAGAACGAAGAACTGCTCCGCGCCAACGGCTGGCAAGTGATTACATTGTGGGCGTGCAGTCTGACAAAAGACCAAATAGAATCCACTATGCAGCAAGTCGCCGTTGCGCTGAACCATAACTTGTTACAAATAATGACCAACTATGCCCGCCATTGCTGAAATAGAGCGTCATCCCTTGTCCCCGTCCCTGCCAACCAAAGAATTATGCAAAAAAATCCGTCCTGAGTGATAGATTTTGACCTTTTTCCTGTTATACAGGTAGAGAGGGAATGTTTAATCTATCAACCAAACAATATATGAACCAGACAACAATATATGACAACCTGACAGATCAGCAAATCGTTGAACGGCTGATACACTACGACCGCGATATGGAAACGTGGTTCTTCTCCGTGTATTGTGCGCCTATACTGCAATCCGTCAACCGACGGTTCTTTCATGGCGGGCAACCGATGGAGAAGATGACCAACGATTTCTATCTGCACCTCAAGAAACAGGATTGGCACGCGCTCAGACAATACCGTCCGACCGGTGCACTCAAAGCCTGGCTTACCACCGTAGCAACTAATCTCTTCATGCCGTGTCCGGATGCCACTTCAATGGTCACAACAATGGACAATGACGAAATGGATACGTTCTTCGAGGAGGATAACATGTACTACGCACAATGGCGGGAGAAACTGCAAACCATAGAAGAAGCATTGGACAATCTGCCTAATCCGCGTTATCGCTACGTATTGAAAGGAATATATTGTCGGCAGTTGCCTCCCCAACTATTAGCAGAGAAAATGGGCATCACCCTGCCTAATTTCTACAATCTCCACCACCGCGCCCTTACAGCATTGAAGAAAAATATAATCCAATAAATAGTTGCCATCGTGCAGAGCCACAACTTATTACAAATAATCAACCGCTATGTCCGCCATTACTGAAATAGAACGTCATCCCTTGTCGCCCTTTCTGCCGGAGGGGGCGAGGGTGTTGATGCTTGGTAGTTTTCCGCCGCCGCGGGAGCGGTGGTGTATGGACTTCTTCTACCCCAACCCACAGAACGATATGTGGCGCATTATGGGACAGGTGTTCTTCGGCGACAAGACACATTTCGAGGTGTCTCGCTGCGAAATACCACGTTCCATCGTACCCTGCGATGAACAACAAAAACCTAAGCAGCGCAAGAAAGGGTTTGATTACAAAGCCATTGTGGCATTCTGCCGAGAACAGGGTATTGCCATTTTCGATACGGCGCAGGCGGTCAGACGCCTGCACGGCAACGCTTCCGACGAACATTTGGAGATAGTGGAGCGGACGGATATAGTCGCGCTATTGCAGCAGATTCCGCTATGTCATGACCTCTGCTGTACGGGCGGCAAAGCCGCGAACACGCTGGCGGATATACTGCATACCGCCACACCCAAAACGGGCGAATACATCGAAACCGTCTTCAACGACCGCCCCATCCGTTTTTGGCGCATGCCCTCCACCTCCCGCGCCTACCCATTGTCGTTCGACAAGAAAGCCGCCGCATACCGGCACTTGTTCGACATGCTCACTACCCTTGACGAGTAATAAATTTGGATTTTTGACGATTTTGTATTATCTTTGTATGAAAATTCGAGCGAGATGCCGCAGGATTACAGCAAACTCACGACACAACCCCGTGAGACCCGCGATAGACTCACGACAGACCCGCGACAAAACTACGACAGATTTGCGATATACTTGCTATCCTGTAACCAACATACAACTATCCTATAACGTTTGGAGTGGAGACCGTAATGTTTGGATGGGTGAAACGATAAGCATTTGGAAGGACGAAGCCGCAGGGTAACGTCAGGGAAAAGTCAGGGAGAATGCGCGATTGACTTATAGTTCATTCTTACAATTTATTTATAAGGCGGAAAATATGACGGTTGTGGGCAGATAGTTGCAGATTTGAGGAAAAAGTAGTAACTTTGTGGGCTATATGTGCGAGTAAAGTGCTGTATGTATGGCACAGAGCATTACGCGGTGAAATGAACGGCTAATTCTCGGGAATTAACGTTACATATTTGCCGTTGGATGTGATAATTTATTGTAGTAAACAACAAAAACAAGATATGAAGTTCAAGGAGTACAAACAACTGAATTTGCCGGAATTGAGCCGCGAGGTGCTGGCTGACTGGGAGAAGGAAGACCTGTTCCACAAGAGTATCGAAACACGCGAGGGACACCCCGCTTTCCTGTTCTTCGAGGGTCCCCCCTCGGCAAACGGTATGCCGGGTATTCACCACGTGCTGGCACGTACGATCAAGGACACTTTCTGCCGCTACAAGACCATGCAGGGCTATCAGGTACAGCGCAAGGCGGGTTGGGACACCCACGGACTGCCGGTGGAACTCGGTGTGGAGAAGATGATGGGTATCACCAAAGAGGATATAGGCAAGAAAATCAGCGTGGACGAGTACAACGCCGCCTGCCGCCGCGAGGTGATGAAATATACCAAAGAGTGGACGAACTTGACCAAGCAAATGGGCTACTGGGTGGACTTGGAGAACCCGTACATCACCTACGACAACAAGTATATCGAGACCCTGTGGTATCTGCTCAAACGCCTGTACGAGAACGGCTACCTATACAAGGGCTACACCATTCAGCCCTACTCGCCTGCGGCGGGTACGGGTCTGTCGTCGCACGAGTTGAACCAACCCGGCTGCTACCGAGATGTAAAAGATACGACCTGCACGGCGCAGTTCAAACTTACCACTCTCAACTCTGCACTTTCTGCTGCTCTCAACTCTCAACTCTCAACTCTCAACTTATATGCCCTTGCGTGGACGACTACGCCGTGGACGTTGCCGAGCAATACTGCCCTCTGCGTAGGACCGAAGATTGACTATGTGGTGGTGCGCGGGGAGAACCCATACACGAAGATTCCCGCCCTCTACCTGCTGGCAGAGGCGTGTGTAGCGACCTATAGCAAAGAGTTGGGCGAAGCACCCGAGATTCTCTGGCGCGGCAAGGGTACCGACTTGGTCGGCATGGAATATGAGCAACTCATCCCGTGGGCAAAGCCCGACGGCGATGCATTCCGCGTGATTGCAGGCGACTATGTAACCACCGAGGAGGGTACGGGTATCGTACATATCGCGCCGACTTTCGGTGCGGACGATGCGTTTGTGGCAAAGAAAGCGAATATCCCCGGTATGGTGTTTCTGACCAAGAAAGGCGAGCAACGCCCGATGGTGGATATGACGGGCAAGTTCTTCCTGCTCGAAGATCTGGACGATGCGTTTGTGGCAAAGCATATTGACACAGAGGCATACCGTCCGTGGGCAGGGCGCTTCGTAAAGAATGCCTACGACCCCAATCTGACGGACAAAGACGAGACCCTCGACATCAGTATCTGTATGGTGCTGAAAGCCGAAAACAAAGCCTTCCGCATTGAGAAGCACGTGCATAATTACCCGCACTGCTGGCGCACCGACAAGCCTGTGCTTTACTACCCGCTCGACTCGTGGTTTATCCGCTCCACCAAGGCGCGTGAGGAGATGATCCGCCTGAACAACACCATCAACTGGCAACCCGAATCGACGGGTACGGGGCGTTTCGGCAAATGGCTCGAAAACCTGAACGACTGGAACCTCTCCCGCTCGCGCTACTGGGGTACGCCGCTGCCTATATGGCGCACCGAGGACGGCAAAGAGGAGATTTGTATCGGATCTATCAAAGAACTGTTCGAGGAGATAGACAAGTCCATCAAGGCGGGCTTTATGAAAGAAAATCCCTACCCGAAACATGTGGTGGGCGACTACTCGAAGGAGAACTACGACCCGTCGGTGATTGACCTGCACCGCCCGTATGTGGACGGCATTATTCTCTGCTCGCCGAGCGGCAAGCCGATGAAGCGCGAACTCGACCTGATTGACGTGTGGTTCGATTCGGGTGCGATGCCGTATGCACAGAACCACTATCCGTTTGAGAACCAGGACGTTCCGCGCACGGCAGACTTTATTTGTGAAGGCGTAGACCAGACCCGCGGCTGGTTCTTCACGCTCCATGCCATCCATACGATGATTGAGGACAAAGTGGCATACAAGAACGTGATTTCCAACGGTTTGGTGCTCGACAAGAACGGCAACAAGATGTCGAAACGCTTGGGCAATGCGGTGGATCCGTTTGCCACCCTCGACAAGTACGGCGCCGACCCTGTGCGCTGGTATATGCTCACCAACTCCAGTCCGTGGGATAACCTCAAGTTCGACCCCGAAGGTGTGGACGAGGTGCGCCGCAAGTTCTTCGGAACGCTCTACAACACGTACAGTTTCTTTGCATTATACGCCAATGTGGACGGCTGGGACAATGCACAATGCACAATGCACAATGCACAATTTACCGAGATTGACAAGTGGATCTTGAGCCGTTTGAACTCGCTTATTCAGGAGGTTACAGCCGATTACGAGGCTTATGAGCCGACCAAGGCAGGGCGTGCTATCTCCGACTTTGTGCAGGACGACCTGAGTAACTGGTACGTGCGTCTCAACCGCAAACGTTTCTGGGGCGGCGAGATGGACGCCGACAAACAGGCGGCATACACCACGCTCTACACCTGTCTGAAGACCGTGGCGCAACTGATGGCGCCCAATGCACCGTTCTTTGCCGACCGTCTCTACCGCGATCTGACGGGCGAGACCGTACACCTGAGCAACTGGCCGAAAGCTGACGAGACATTGATTAACAAGGATTTGGAGCGCAGTATGTATCTCGCGCAACAGGCTACATCGATGATTCTCAGTCTGCGCAAACGTGCCGAGAAGAACGTGCGCCAGCCGTTGCAGAAAGCGGTTATCCCTGCGCCCGACAAAGAGACGCTGCAAGCCCTGCTCCATGTGCAGGACCTCATTAAGAGCGAGGTGAATGTCAAGGAGTTAGTGATTACCACCGCCGAGAACTCCGAGGTGAAACTTGTGAAGAAAATCAAGCCGAACTTCAAGGTGTTGGGCAAGAAAGTGGGCGGCAAGATGAAAGAACTCGCAGCGGCTATCAGCAAGATGACACAGGACGAGATTGCACAATTCGAGGCAGCAGGCACGTTCCGTCTGTTGGATATTGACCTGGTTGCCGAGGATGTGGACATCATCACCGAGGATATGCCGGGCTGGCTCGTGGCGAACAATGGTATTCTGACCATTGCGCTCGACATCGAACTCAATGACGCCCTTATCGAGGAGGGTATCGCGCGCGAACTGATTAACCGTATTCAGAACCTGCGCAAGACCTCGGGCTTGGAGATTACTGACCGTATCGCCATCGAGATAGAGCGACGCGATGAGATTGCCGCCGCCGTAGAGCACTGCCGCGACTACATCGCTTCGCAAGTTCTCGCTACTTCGCTCACCCTCGTGGAGAAAGTCGCAGATCCCCAATCCATTGATATGGACGGCTATACCGTAAACATCAACATACGAAAAGCATAAGTATATGAAAAAGAATATCTTACGTATTGCCATTGTGGTATTGGTCGGAGTATTGGCAGCATCATGCGGAATCAACGAGCCGACACAAATTGACGAAAACAACCTGTATGGTGCGTGGCAGGAAGACGGTACGCACCACTATGTACGTTTCTTGGACGAAACCGATGGCGGGTTAACCTATAAATACGGTCGCGAATGGGATGAGGACGACGACATCTACGAATCCGACCTCAAGTATCACGGCAACGGGTGGTTCAAGTGGGAGTTGGTACAGACCAACCTCACGGAGATACACCTGATGGACAACGGCGGCGCGGAGATACCCAAGACCTACATTGTTACCAAACTGACCGAAACGGAACTGCAATACTATGAGAAAGACCACAAGGAGATAAAAACCTCGTTTACCAAAGTGGTCGAGAAAAAAAACTAGCGTCTGCAAGTTGTGAAGTGTTTCTGGAAGATATTCGGTATCACACTCGGCGCGATAGTCGGGGTGCTGTTGGTTGCGGTGTGCGTGGCAGTTTGGCTAATCTTCACGCCGTCACGCCTGACACCCATTGTGCGGCAGGTGGCGGACAAGTACATCACCTGCGAACACGAAGTGGGCGAAGTGGACTTGACGTTCTTCTCCACTTTCCCCGAGTTCGGTCTGCGTGTGGACGGGCTCTGCCTCATCAACCCCACAGAGGGCGCACAGAGCGACACCCTGCTGGCGGCGTCAGAAGTGGTAGCCACGGTGAACGTAATGGAGTTTTTGCAACATAGCAACTTGGTTGTCAGAGAGTTGTCGCTGCCGAATGCAGTGGCAAACATCTACATCGCCGACGACGGGGCGACCAACTTTGATGTGTTTTCCCTCTCGTCTGACACCACGGCTGCAGATACCACCTCATCGGGGCGGCCTTTCGACCAGATAAGCGTCGATGCGGCGCGTATCGAGGGGCGGTATATCTCGTTTGTGGACAAAAAAGACAGCATTTCCGCTGCGTTGGCCATCACCACGTTGGCGGCGCGTATCGGCAGTTGGGACGATGTGTTGCTCACGCTCCAATCGGAGGCGGTGAGTGCCACGCTGGGCGATACGCAATATGCAGACAGCCTGCAAGTGGCGGTCTCTTTGCCCGCGTCGGTGGACTTGGAAAAGATGCACTTTGCGCTCCGCAAGGCGACGCTGCAAGTGAATGAGTTTACCCTGCAGTTGGACGGCACCGCCGACATAGCCGACTCTATCTCCTTAAATATGCACGCGCGTGCGCGAGATTGGCAGATTGAGCCGCTGTTGGCTCTCCTGCCCGCGTCGCTGACGGATATGCTCCGCGACATAGAAGTGGACGGGCGCGTATCGCTCGATGCCGATGTACGGGGCGTGTATAGCAGTCTGCAGATGCCGCTTGTGGATGCCCACGTAGTATTGGAAGACGGACACGGCAAATACGCCGCATTGCCCTACACCCTGCGCGATGTGGCATTGGACGCCGATGCGCATATTGACCTGAACGACGACAAGGCGAGTGCGGTACAGATCCATTCGCTCATGGCAAAGACCAAATGCAGCCGGATAGACGCTTCGGGGGAGGTTACCGAACTGCTGGCGGATATGCTGCTTGACCTCGAACTGAACGCCGATTTGCACCTGCCCGACATCGCTTATTTCCTGCCCGACAATATGCTAACCACAGGGCAAGGTCAGGGAAAGATCAGGGGAAAGATACGCCTGAGCGACCTGACCGCTATGCGTTTGGAGCGCGGGCAGTTCAGCGGCGATATACGCCTGCAAGGCGTGGATTTCCAAATGGACAGTATGCTGGCAAAACTGCCCGATACACGCCTGCAATTCACATTGCCGAACCCCAAACCGTCGCGCAAGACGGTCAGTTGGTTAGCCGCGCAAATATCCTTGCAAAGCGTTGATTTCGAGATGATTGATGCGCTGACGGCACGACTCGGGCAAACCGATTTGCAGATAGAGGCAAGCAATATATTGGGCAGCAGCCCTGTCCTCTGCGCCACGCTCGGTCTGCAATCCGCAGCACCGCTGCACGCCGCAATGGACAGTATGGAGGCGACTATTGCCGCACCCCGCCTGACCGCGTATGCGGAATACAACGCGAAAGATACGACCGTTGTGCCGACTTTGCAGGCGAACCTGTCTTTCGACGACCTGCGCGGCTACTACACCGATATGCAGGCGCATCTGACGAAGTCTTTGGTAGAGGCAAATCTGCGCCCCGGCAAGCGCAACCCGTCCGTGCCGCGGTTGGAAGCGTCGGTGCGCACGAATGCCTTGGACGCTTCGATGGGCGACGATATGCAGGTGAAGACCGCGGCGCTGTCTATCAAGGCATCGGCACGCTACAACAAGCAGGGCGAGAATCTGCTCCTGCAATGGAACCCGAAACTGGATGTCGATCTGCAGTCGGGCGAGGCACACTTGGCAGCAATCGACAAGCCCGTCTATATCCCGCAAATCACATTTACCTATTCGAACAAGGACTTCCAAATCGCCCAATCGCAAGTACGGGTGGGCAACTCCGACTTTGCCCTCTCGGGCGAGGTACAGAACATCGGGGCGTGGCTGCGCAAACAGGGCACCTTGGAGGGCGAACTGAACTTTGTGTCCGAGCATACCGATGTGAATGAACTGATGGCACTCTGCTCTGCCGACACGGGCAGCGAGGAAACCGCGGAGAACGAAGAACAAAGGACAAAGAACGAAGAACAAGATAGCAACGCAAACAACGGACAATACGCGAACAACACCGAGAGCAGCGAGGCATCGCCATTTTTGGTGCCGCTCGGAGTGGATGTGGCGCTCAACACGCACATCAAAGAGGCAGTGGTGTTCAACGAGGTGGCACACGACCTGAAGGGCAAACTCTACATCAAAGACGGCACCTTGGTGCTGGACGAGATGGGTTTTGTATGCAATGCCGCCAAACTGCAACTCACCGCGATGTACCGCACCCCGCGCCGCAACCATATCTATGTCGGTTTCGACTACCACATGCTCGACATCGACATCGCCGAACTCATCCGTATGATTCCGCAACTCGATTCCATCGTACCGATGCTGCGCTCGTTCCAAGGTGCGGCGGAGTTCCACCTGGCAGCGGAGACCTACACCAATGCCAAGTACGAACTCAAACCGTCCACCCTGCGCGGAGCATGCAGTATCTACGGAAAAGACCTTGTGGTGATGGACAGCGAGACCTTCAGCAAGATTTCCAAGTTGCTGCTTTTCAACAAGAAAACGGAAAATAAAGTGGACAGTATCTCCGCCGAACTGACCGTTTACAAGAAGGAGATTGACGTCTATCCGTTCTGCGTCTCGCTCGACAACTATATGGTGGCACTTGGCGGGCGGCACAACCTCGACATGACTTTCGACTACGACATTAACGTCCTCTCGCCTGTCTATCTGGGTGTGAACGTGTCGGGCAATATCGACGACCTGAAAATCAAATTGGCGAAATGCAAGTTCGCCAAAGACTTCCGTCCTGTCTTCCACGGCAAAACGGACAGCCAGTCGGCGGAACTGCGACAGATGATTCGCGACTCCATGCGTAAAAACGTAAAAATCAAATAAATATGAAAAAATCAATCCTACTCGGCATTGCCGCAATCACGCTTATGGCTTGCAACAACGAGAACCCGTTCCTCACCCCGCAGAACACTCCGTACGGGGTACCCGCTTTCGACAAAGTGAAAGTGGAGCACTACATGCCTGCCTTCAAGGAGGCTATCGCTCAAAACGAGGCTGAAATCAACGCCATCGTCAACAACCCCGACGCACCGACCTTCGAGAACACCATCGTCGCTCTCGACCGCAGCGGTCTGCTCCTCGAGCAGGTCAGCGGCGTCTTCTTCAACGTCCTCGAGGCGGATGGCAACGACCAAATGAACGCCATCGCCAAAGAGGTCTCGCCCATGCTGTCCGCCCTCAGCGACGGCATTCTGCTCAACGAGGGGCTCTTCGCACGTGTCAAAGCGGTGTACGACCAACGCGAATCGCTCAACCTCAATCCCGAGCAGATGCGTCTCCTCACCGAGACCTACAAGTCTTTCGCGCAGAACGGCGCCAACCTGCCCGCTGACAAGAAAGCCCGCCTCATGGAAATCAACCAGGAACTCGGGCTCCTCTCCCTGCAATTCAGCAACAACGTAGTCGCCGAGACCAACGCCTACCAACTCTTCGTCACCGACGAGAACGAACTCAAGGGGCTACCCGAGAGCGCGAAAGCCGCTGCCAAAGAGGAGGCAACCGCTGCCGGTCGTCCCGACGCATGGCTCTTCACGCCCAAACGCACCTCGTTCACACCCGTCCTCCAGTACTGCGAGAACCGCGAACTGCGCCGCGAACTGCTAATGGCGTACACCACCCGCGGCAACCACGACAACGAGCACGACAACAAAGCCACCATCGTCAAGACCATGCAACTCCGCGTGGAGAAGGCGCACCTCTTTGGCTACGACTGCCCTGCCGACTACATTCTCTCCGACTGCATGGCGCACGACTCCAAGACCGTGGACGCTTTCCTCCAGTCTGTATGGGAGCCCAGCCTCAATGCTGCCAAGCGCGAAGCCGCTGAACTGCAAGCGCTTATGAACGAAGACCTCCCAGGCGAGACCCTCCAGCCGTGGGATTGGTGGTACTATGCCGAGAAACTCCGCAAGGCGAAATACGACCTCGACGAAGAGGAACTCAAGCCCTATTTCGAACTCGGCAACGTACGCCGCGGAGCCTTCCAACTGGCGCACAGCCTCTACGGACTCAACTTCGAGCCGCTCACCGACATGCCCGTGTACAACCCCGAGGTGGAGGTCTTCAAGGTCACTGACGCCGACGGCAGTCTCATCGGCATTCTCTACACCGACTATTTCCCCCGCGCAGGCAAACGCCCGGGCGCATGGATGAACAACATCTGCAACCAGTATGTGGATGCCGATGGTGTGGACCATCGCCCCGTCATCATCAACGTCGGCAACTTCAACAAGCCCACCAAGGGCAACCCCTCGCTCCTCTCGATGGACGACGTGGAGACCCTCTTCCACGAGTTCGGACACGCGCTCCACGGGCTCATGTCCAAGGCTACCTACAAGTCGCTCGCAGGCACCAACACCCCGCGTGACTTCGTCGAACTGCCCTCGCAGTTCATGGAGAACTACTGCTACAACCCCGACATCATGAAGACCTACGCCTTCCACTACGCCACCGGCGAGGTGATGCCCGACGAACTGATTGCCAAAATCAACCGCGCCTCCACCTTCAACCAGGGCTTTATCACTACCGAACTCCTCAGTTCGTCCATCCTCGACATGGACTACCACGAACTCACCACCACCGACGCCTTCGACGTTAATGCTTTCGAGCAGGCTTCGATGGAGAAGATGCACATGATACCGCAAATCATAACGCGCTATCGTTCAACGTTCTACAACCACATCTTCACCACAGGTTACGAGGCGGGTTATTATAGTTACACATGGTCGGCAGTCCTTGATGCAGACGCTTTCGCAGCCTTTGCCGAGACGGGCGATGTCCTCAATCCCGAGGTGGCTAAGCGTTTCCGTCACCTGCTCGAGCAGGGTGGCACCCGCGATGCTGCCGAACTCTACCAAGAGTTCCGTGGCAAACCCGCCGACCCCAAATACCTCCTCCAACGCAAAGGTTTCTAACCTGTCCTTGGGGGACAACGCGTCTCGCGTCGTCGATAAATCGTACATCGTAAATTCGTAAATCGTACATTTATCGTGAGATATTGGCTTCGACATATCGCCCAACCGAGTCTGGTGAGTCGTATCGTGCTCACCGGCTTGGCTGCGGCTATGTGGGTTCCCTCGTTCTTCGTGTCTTTGCCCACGTGCCCGTTGGTGGCAACGCTGCTACTGGTCGCCGTCAATGCTTTTGTCATGATGCGCGTCTTCTACCAGGCCAACGTCACCAACCTGCCCTCGTCTTTCGTCCCCACGTCCTATTGGCTCTTGTGCTCCGCCCTGCCGTTCCTGCATACGTGCTGGCAAGGTCAACTGGCGGTCTTTGGCGCGCAACTGACCTACCTCATTCTCCTGCGCATCGACTACCAGCATTTGCCTTTGCAGGAGGCGTTCCTCAGCACGCTTGTCCTCTGCTGCACCTCACTTGCCGTACCCGAGATGCTCGTTTTCATCCCTGCCGTATGGCTCTACATGCTCTACCGTCACGTCATCACGTGGCGTGTCTTCGCGGCGTCGCTCATTGGTGCCGCCACTTTCGCGCTCTACTACGCCATTGCGGTCTTCTTGGGCTGGATAGACCTCACCGATGCAGGCTGGTTCTCCCTCACGCATCTTACTTTGTGGCTGTCCGTCCTGCAGATGATGCTGAGCGCTATCATCGTCTATCTGCCTGTCCGCTTTGCCAACGTCCCCTCGGGAGCCGCCTACGTGCTCTCCGTCATCGTTGCCATTGCGGGTTGCGCCTTGTTGCAAATCCAATCGCTCACTCATTTCTTCTATGCCAACTAATCCTCTCATAAGCCTTCATACTTTGCCGTTGTTTTGTCGGGTTAAGTGTATGAGATTAGTATGTGATTAGTATGTGGTTAGTATGTGATTCTGCCGACCATATTGAGAGCATATTGAGGGGACAAGGTGGTTTGGTGTGGGGACAACGCAGGCACACCCAAAATCGTACATCGTAAACAGCAAAATCGTAAATCGTTCACAAACTACTGATATGAAAACAAAACATCTCTTGGCAGCCATTGCAATTCTGCTTTCGTGCCAATGCGTTTGGTCTGCCGCCGCACCCAAACGCGAGTTCCGTGCTACATGGTTAGCCACCGTCAGCAACATCGACTGGCCTCGTACCAAGAACAACGCCTCAGCGCAAAAGGCTGAACTCACCACCTACTTCGACCAATGTGTAGCAGGCGGACTCAATGCCTGCTGTTTCCAAGTGCGTTCTCTCAGCGACGCACTCTACAAATCGTCCTACGAACCGTGGGCGGCATGCCTCACCGGCACGCGCGGTAAGGACCCCGGCTACGACCCTCTGGCTTTCGCCATTGAGGAGGCGCACAAACGAGGACTCGAACTTCACGTATGGGTCAACCCATTCCGGGTAACCTCCGCAGGCTCCATAGCCACCTCCGACAAGGTCTATCAGAACTGCAAAGACTATATTCTCAAATACAACAACGGCTCTTTCTCGGGACAAATCCTTGACCCGGGCAACCCCGATGCGCGCGCGTACGTAATAAAGGTGCTGATGGAAATCATCAACAACTACGACGTGGACGGCATCATCATGGACGACTACTTCTACCCCTACGGTGGCACCACCAACGAGGACGCAGCTTCCAAGGCTGCCTACAAACCCGCGTCCATGACCGATGGCGACTGGCGGCGCGACAATGTGGACAAGACCATCAAGGCGCTCTATGATGCCATCCAAGTCTCCAAGCCGTGGGTGCGCTTCGGCATGGGACCTTTCGGCATCTGGACTATGCAATCCGCTGTGGCTCAGAAGTATGGAATCTCCCTCCCCGAAGGCATTGTCGGACTGGACGACTACGAGGTACAAGCCTGCAACACCGTCGAATGGGTCAAAGGCGGCTATGTGGATTACATCGCCCCGCAACTCTATTGGTCTTCCCAAATCGCAGCCCAGTCCTATAGTGTCCTCAACCAATGGTGGGCGCAGGACGTATGCGAACATTTCTCCGCGCTGCTTCCGGGCAACCAACGGGTGGACTTCTATTCGTCCCAAGCGGCATATCACGCCTACGATGGCTATCGTGGCTACGATGACGGCGTAGTGGAAATCCAACGCCAGATAGACTTCAACCGTCAGTATGCCCCGACCACACCAGGCTCTATCTTCTACAATACCAACTCTTATGTGAAGATGTACGCCCAGTTGCAGGCATCGCACTTCACCGCACAGGCTCTCCCGCCCGCAATGGACTGGAAAGCCAAGACCACCCTTGCCGCATCCACAGGCTTGACGCTCTCTGGCACCACCCTCACGTGGTCGCACCCAACGGCAGAGCGTTTCACTGTCTATGCCTTCCCCAAAGGCACCAATACCGATGAAGCCCTTGCCTCATCACAATACCTTCTCGGCGTAGTCTATGGCAAGTCCTATGACCTCTCCGCAATCGCCAACCTCACGGACTACACCATCGCCGTATGTGCTTACGACCGCTACGGAGTGGAGTACACACCCGCCCTCTATAATGAGGGTAAGGCGGACATCACGTGGGTGCTCAATGGCGGTACCGTCTCCGTACCCGTACCTACCAACGCCGAACTCTGGGAGGCATTCAAACCTTACTATAACACCTACTATGGCTTGTCCCGTGCCGACCAACCCATTGACAAAGTCAGTACCTTTGCTGCAGCCTATATGCAGGATATTATGACCAACACCAAGTCCGACTACAAGTGGCTTGGAGACTACATCTACTCCGTGGCTACCGCACAGGGCTACACCTTGAGTACGGACATGGACAATGCCGGTGAGTCCGCATGGCGTTGGGCGGTGCATGCCTTTTTCAACTGCTCACCCGCCAACTCTCTTGTCGTGGGCACTACCACCATCAACGCACCCGACTTCTCTGCCGCAGGACAACCTTCCGCATGGGGCAACGCCTACCAACTGTCCCATGGCGGAGCCGTACTGCCCTCATCGGTAACAGAAACCTATACCCTTCCCACCCCCACCAAGGACGGTGACACTTTCCTCGGGTGGTATGACAATGAGCGATTTACAGGCTCGCCGTTGACCTCTATTCCCGCAGGTTGGAAAGGCACATTATATGCGCGTTGGAAGACATCACCCACAGCGGTAGAGAATATAGAGAATACAGAAGGTACAGGCTCTGTAGGGGCTATTTGTATCTATGATGCTATGGGGCGATATGTAGGGGCGGATATAGACCAATTGCCCCATGGACTTTTTATTGTAGTGCAAGGTAATCAAACTACCAAAATAGTTCGGTAATTGTCATGGATTCATGTCAGTTTGATATAAATCTTACCGCTCCTTGTTTGTTCTCCTACAACCACTTTGCCAAAGCGTCATAGTATTTAGGTGATACAGGCACAGTCTTGGCATTCGGGGTGTCTAACTCAGCGTTAATGACACCCTCTTTGTCACGTCGCAGTACCTTGATGTGCTGCGGGTTGATGTAGTAACTGCGTTGGCAACGCACCATACCGTTCTTCTGCATCATCGGTTCCAAGGCTTTCATGGACGAACGCAGGGGATATTCTTTCAATTTATCACCCTCCAAGTAGCAGATATTCACGTAGTTCTCATTAGCGGCGATATATAGTACCGCTGATGGCGCAATCATCAGTTTAAGTCGCTGTGTGCTGTCCACAAAGCGCATCAGGCTGTCGTCTTGTGCCACATCTTCCTTGTTCTTGCCTGTCAAAGCGATTGCCAAGTCGAATACGATATAGGGATATATAGTAATGAAAAACAGATAGAAAGCACACCACCCGAGCACCCAGAAGTAGGATAACGCGCCGTGGTACATCAGGCTGATATACAACGCGGCAAATAGGCTCATACCCACAATCTCCGCCACTTCCCATGCGGCATACTTGAGCCATGTCATCTTCAGTTGCCGATACAGGCACAGCAGCAATACGCGCGACAATATCATTACGCCCAACAGGATACACATAATGATAGTGGTGTTGAAACTCAGCATATCACGGTTCATCTCCAATAGTGCCACCACACTGCGCGGCTTATAGAGCAATACAAAGCCGAGAGCAAACACGGGTATGCCCAATATGTAGATGATATTGTACTTAAGTGAGCCGAATATCTTAGGCAATCTTTCCATATATTTACGCGTTAAAATCGATACAATTTAGTCCTTTCTCACATAGTGACGAAATACAGATACACCTATATTTTGTCACAAATACAGCAGTCTTGTCCCTATATACGCATTTTCCACAAAAACTATGCCGTATTATCACAACTATTTTACCATGAGCGTTACAGGTAGTAATTTTGCAGCCGAAATCACATGGCAATAGTGCCTGTGTGAAACTAACCAAACAGACAGAAAATGAAATTGGCAGCATTAGGCGACTCCATCATTCGTGGAGTCATACTCAAAGCAGAGGGGTTGCGTGAGCGTTATACATTGTCCGATAAGAATATCGTGGACCGTTGTGGCGAGGGGCTTGACAGCGAGGTGGTGAATCTCGGTAAGATGGGTTGTACCATTGAGGCGGGCGAGCGCATATTGGATAAATCCATAAGCCGTCTTGAGGGAGCGAAATACGTACTTCTCGAATATGGTGGCAATGACAGCGACTATGATTGGCGCGTCATTGCGCAATCGCCCAAGGAAGCACACCTGCCACGCACGCCGCTCCATACTTACGAGTCTGCTTACGAGCGCGTTATCCACAAGGTGCGTCAGGCAGGGTGTACACCTCTTGTGCTCTCGCTCCCGCCGATGGACGCAGAGCGTTATTTCCAATTCTTCACAACGGGTATGTCTGACGAGCAAAAAAGGAATATACTTGGTTGGCTCAGCGGTTCCACCAATACGATTATGTCAGGGCACGAACTCTACAATGTGGCTACATGGAAAGTGGCACAACGTACCGGTGCCCAATGGATTGACATTACATCCGACTTGCTGATCGGGCATCAGTATCGCCGCTACTTGTGCGATGATGGCATTCACCCCAACGAACAAGGGCAAGCCCGTATTGCCGACATGATACTGCAAGCAATATAGACGAAATACAGGAAAAAATGTTTCCTCCTATTGGAAGAATATGTCTCTTACTGTTTTTCTAAGGGAAGACAGGTTTCCCGTATCCGTAGGGTGTACACGATTGGTCAGCAAGATGACAGCACGTTGGCTGTTGGGACAAAGCACTATGCTTGTGCCTGTGTAGCCTGTGTGGCTCCATATTCTATTTCCTTCATTTTCATCTGTCCAAAGGCCGGCGTTGCAGGAGGCGGAGCGGACGGTGTCGGGCAAGGACATGAACCATATAGCCCATTTTGCCACATCTTCGGCAGTAGCAAACAGACCTGCATTACCTGATATGCCGCACATCATGACACGCGCCAAAGGATCGTGCACCGTGCCGCGGAGACAGACGGTGTCGTTGCACTCGGTAGGGGCAATGCGCGGAAGAATGGCATCAGACGGCAGCCAGTCCATAGCGTCCGTATGGAGAGGGGTGTAGAGGTTCGTGGTGAGATAGGTGTTGAGGTCTGTGCCGACAACGGTCTCTACAACACGCTGCAACGTGATGAAATTCAGACAGGAATAGCGATACTTTTCGCCCACAGGTGAAAGGCGATGACAACGGCAGATAGTATCCAAGAAGAAGTCTTGGCGGGAGATGGGTTGCGCCATAGTGGCGGAACGGGAAGTATATATACTATCCAAGATACGGGCGTTCATGTATGGGGGCAAGCCAGAACGGTGGGTGAGCAAGTGGCGGATGGTGGCATCGGACTGAAAAGCGGGGAGATAGGTGCTGACCTTGTCATCGGCAGAGAGTCGTCCCTGCTCTATCAACAACAAGGCAGCAGAGCCTGCGCCCAAGGGCTTGCTAAGAGACGCCAAGTCGAAGACCGTGTTGGTGGTCATGGGTTCGCATGCGGGCACCACGGCACGATGACCATAGGCGCGGAGATAGGTGATACGCCCGCTATCCACCACACAAAGGACGGCTCCGGGAATACAACGGGTACGGTCGAGGAAGACAGAATCCCCTACCCTATTCGCAGAATCTACAGAGTAGACGGCACTACAGATAAGACTATCCGCACGGGCATAGTCGAACGCCTCAGCGTACAATGCCGAGGACAAAACACAAATTATGAATAACAAATATCGACGCATGTGCTTGAAATTATGATGTAATAAAACATTAATTACCATATAATTAACCATTAATTGCAGAGAGGAGCACCTTTTCTTTCTACATTTTCCTTATATCCTCCTTACATTCACTGCTCTCGTTGTCGTCTCGTTGCCGTGTCGTTGCCGTAATTAACAGCACTCTTACAGGACTTTTGCAGGACACATATGGGACTTCAATAAGCCCCCAATAAGGAACTACACTTGCAGTCCTGCGTGAAATGACGATAGACGCCACGGCGATAGTACTGTTCGCAGTCGGTGATGCGATACGTTTCCATCGGATTTGAGACTTCTAATAATCAATATGAGAATTTGTTTCTTTGCCGCGGGCGAGGCTTTACCGCGGACGAGACGTCCGCGTCCCCGGCGTTGTAGGACAAAAAGGGACTGCCAACCGCATGTGTTGGCAGTCTCTTCGGATGCGGTTGATATGGGTCAACCGAAGTATTACTCAGCCTTAGCCTCTTCTGCAGCGGGTGCAGCCTCAGCAGCCTCTGCCTTGGGAGCAGCCTTCTTGCCGGCACGACGGGTGGTCTTCTTAGCGGCAGGCTTAGCAGCAGACTTGAGCATGTTCTCGTTGTAGTCAACGAGTTCGATGATACACATCTCAGCAGCGTCACCCAGACGGAAGCCGGTGCGGAGGATACGTGTGTAGCCACCCGGGCGGTTAGCAATCTTCTCGCTAACGTTCTGGAAGAGTTCGGTAACGACCTCTTTCTGTTTGAGTTCGCTGAATACGAGACGGCGGTTAGCCGTGGTGTCCTCTTTCGCACGGGTGAGGATAGGCTCTACGTAGATGCGGAGTGCCTTTGCCTTAGCCAAAGTGGTCGAAATACGCTTGTGCATGATGAGCGAGCAAGCCATATTGGACAACAGTGCACCGCGGTGAGCGGATTTGCGGCCAAGATGATTGAATTTCTTATTATGTCTCATTGTTGTTTTTTAGTTTAGAGTTGGGGGTTGAGAGTCGAGAGAACAGGCAACCCCCGAGTTGAATTAGTCGTTGAGTTTGTATCTGCTAATATCCATACCGAAAGCCAATCCGTTGCGTTCAAGCAGTTCGTCGAGTTCGGTGAGAGACTTCTTACCGAAGTTACGGAACTTGAGCAGGTCAGCGCGGTGGTAGCGAACCAGTTCGCCGAGGGTATCGACCTCTGCCGCCTTCAAGCAGTTGAGGGCGCGCACAGAGAGGTCCATGTCAGCGAGGTGCTGGTTGAGCAACTGGCGCATACGGGTATGCTCCTCATCGTACGAATTGGTGACGGGCTTAGCCTGCTCTTCGATGACAATTCTCTCGTCGGAGAAAAGCATGAAATGGAAGATAAGGATTTTAGCCGCCTCTTTGAGGGCATCCTTAGGCGTGATAGAGCCGTCGGTGAGAATCTCGAGTGTGAGTTTCTCGTAGTCGGTACGTTGCTCTACGCGGTAGGGGTCAATGCTGTACTTGACGTTTCGGATAGGCGTGTAGATGCTGTCGATAGCGAGCACTCCAATGGGGTCATTGGGGTGACGGTTCTCGTCGGCAGACACGTATCCGCGTCCCTTGTTGATAGTAATCTCAATCTCGAAATCTGCCGAGTCGTCCATCTCGGCGAGCACCAACTCAGGGTTGAGCACGTCGAAAGACTGGAGATAGGAGTTGAGTTCGCCAGCGAGGAGAGAAGTGTTGGTGTTGCCCTTGACGTGCATGCGAATGGTTTCGCCATCGGCCTCCACACCCTCCTTACGGATGAAACGAACTTGTTTGAGATTGAGGATTAGGTTGGTTACATCGGTGATGACACCAGGGATAGTAGCAAATTCATGATCAATACCATTGATCTTAATTGAACAGATAGCAAAGCCCTCGAGCGACCCGATGAGTACACGACGAATGGCGTTACCTACTGTGATACCATAACCCGGCTCGAGCGGACGGAACTCAAAAACTCCGTGCGTGCTGCTCGAATCCAACATGATAACCTTGTCAGGTTTAATAAAATCTAATATTGCCATGAATTTATTTGTTATTTAGAGTACAACTCGACGATTAATTGCTCCTTGATGTTCTCAGGGATTTCCTCACGTGGCGGGATGTTGAGGAACTTGCCGGCTTTGTCAGCCTCGTTCCACTCCAGCCAGTTGTATTTGCTGTGGTTGAATCCTTCGAGAGAAGCAGCAATAACCTCGAGCGACTTGGATTTTTCGCGTACGGCTACCACCTGACCGGGCTTAACCTGGTAAGAAGGAATGTTGACCACTTTTCCGTCCACGGTGATGTGGCGGTGGCTGACGAGTTGGCGTGCAGCAGCACGTGTGGGAGCGATACCAAGACGATAAACGATGTTATCGAGGCGCGACTCAAGCAGTTGGAGAAGAATCTCACCGGTAATACCCTTGATACGCGAAGCCTGAGCGAAGAGGAGACGGAACTGACGCTCCAATACACCGTAGGTATATTTAGCCTTCTGCTTCTCGGCTAACTGAGTACCATACTCAGAGTTCTTTTTGCGACGGTTAACACCATGTTGTCCAGGAGCGTAGTTACGCTTGTCAAGTACTTTGTCCGGACCGAAGATAGGTTCTCCGAAACGACGTGCGATACGTGATTTAGGACCAATATATCTTGCCATAATTTTTTAGAGTTTAAGAAGTTATATGTTCCATGGGCATCCGACGCGCAGTATGCGGTCCGTGCACCAGAGAACGATACTGATTATTATACACGACGACGTTTAGGAGGACGGCAACCGTTGTGAGGCATGGGTGTAACGTCGATAATCTCAACTACATCAATGTGCGAGTTAGCGACGGCACGGATAGCACTCTCACGTCCTTGACCGGGACCTTTTACATACGCTTTGACCTTGCGCAGACCGAGGTCGTAAGCGACCTTTGCGCAGTCCTCAGCAGCAGTCTGTGCTGCGTAGGGAGTATTCTTTTTGGAGCCACGGAAGCCCATCTTGCCTGCTGACGACCAGGAGATAACCTGTCCGTCACCATTAGCAATCGTTACGATAACATTGTTGAAAGAAGACATAACGTGAAGTTGACCAACACCGTCAATCTTTACAACGCGCTTCTTAGCTGCAACAGTTTTCTTTGCCATAATTGATAGATATTAAGTGGTTGATTACTTCGTTGCCTTCTTCTTGTTAGCAACGGTTTTCTTTTTACCTTTGCGCGTACGAGCGTTGTTCTTCGTCGATTGGCCACGAACAGGCAAACCGATACGATGACGAACACCACGGTAACAACCGATATCCATCAAACGTTTGATGTTGAGAGACGTTTCCGAACGAAGATCACCTTCTACTTTGTACTTAGCACCGATGATTTCGCGGATTTTAGCTGCTTGGTCATCCGTCCAATCCTGCACCTTGATGCTTGGGTCAACGCCTGCCTCTGCCAGGATTTTCTTTGCGCTTGAACGACCTATTCCGTAGATGTAAGTCAATCCGACTTCACCGCACTTGTTCTGCGGCAGATCTACACCGACAATTCTTATAGCCATAATTATTTACTTAAGGATATGTTTGTTTAATGATTAACCATGACGGAATGCTTATCCTTGACGCATTTTCATCTTGGGTTCTTTTTTGTTGATTACATACAAGCGACCTTTGCGGCGTACGATTTTGCAGTCCGCGTTGCGCTTCTTGATAGATGCTCTAACTTTCATTTCTATAGAGTTTTAGAGTTTATTTATAACGGAACGAAATACGTCCTTTGGTGAGGTCATAGGGACTCATCTCCACTTTGACACGGTCGCCCGGGAGAATCTTGATATAGTGCATACGCATCTTACCGGATATGTGAGCCGTGATGATATGACCACTTTCGAGTTGCACGCGAAACATTGCATTGGACAATGCCTCAGTGATGGTGCCATCTACTTCGATAGAATCTTGTTTAGCCATAGTGACGTGGTAGTTAAATAAAACGATTACCCAAGACTTCCCTGATATACTCAAAGGTAGAGAGAATGTCGGCTTTGCCGTTGCGTACACAGACACTGAGTTCGTAGTGCGCCGACGGTTTGCGGTCAGCGGTACGCGCCGTCCAGCCGTTGTCCTCCATGATGACATTGCGCCGCCCAAGGTTAATCATCGGTTCGATGGCGAGTGTCATACCCGATTTGAGTACGATGCCATTGCCGCGACGACCGTAGTTGCAGACCTCGGGGTCCTCGTGCATCTCACGCCCGATACCGTGTCCTACGAACTCGCGCACTACGGAGTAGCCCGCCTTTTCGCACCAGGACTGGATAGCGAACCCGATGTCACCGAGACGGTGGCCTGTAACGGCTTCGGCGATGCCCATATAGAGTGCCTCTTTGGTGGTACGCATGAGTTGGAGGGTTTCGGGTGCCACTTCGCCCACAGGGAATGTGTAGGCGGAGTCTGCCTGAAAGCCGTCCAGCAGCACACAGCAGTCCACATCTATCATATCGCCGTCCTTGAGGACAACTTTGTCAGACGGAATGCCGTGTACGACCTGCTCATTGACCGAGGTACACAAGGTGGCAGGATAGCCTTCGTATCCGAGACAGGAAGGGATACCTCCGTTGTCACAGATATAGTCGTGGGCTATCTTGTCGAGTCGGGCAGTGGTAACGCCGGGCTGGACGGCTTTGGCTACTTCCGCCAAAGCACGTCCAAGCAGGTCGTTACTGCGACGCATACGCTCTACTTCTTCGTCAGTCTTGAGGTATATCATTTTGATTAATATGCCATAGCACCAGAGCGACCCTTGATACGCATACCGGACTCGAAGAATCCGTCATAGTGGCGCATAAGGAGATGGCTCTCGATTTGTTGAAGCGTATCCAAGATTACACCTACCATAATGAGGAGCGATGTACCGCCATAGAACTGTGCGAAGCCCATACTTACTCCGAAGAGGCGTGCAAAGGCAGGCAGAATAGCGATGATTGCCAAGAGAATAGAACCCGGCAATGTGATGCGCGACATGATGGTATCAATATACTCAGCCGTCTTCTTACCGGGTTTTACACCGGGGATGAAGCCATTGTTGAGTTTGAGGTTTTCCGCCATCTGTACAGGGTTGATGATAATCGCCGTGTAGAAATAGGTGAAAGCCACGATAAGGATAGCAAACACGAGGTTGTACCAGAAGCCGTCGTTGTCCATAAAGGCACGTGTGAAGGCGTTGGCACCATCGGATGCGGAGAAGCCTGCGAGTGCGATAGGAATAAACATGATAGCCTGTGCGAAGATGATAGGCATCACGTTAGCGGCATTGACCTTGAGCGGGATATACTGACGTACACCGCCGTACTGCTTGTTACCCACCATACGCTTAGCATACTGTACAGGTATCTTGCGAGTACCCTGTACCAACATGATAGCGAATGCGAACACGAAGAGAAGGATGATGATTTCAAGGATGAACACAATCAATCCGCCACCGGCGTCGTTAAGACGCGACGAGAACTCCTGCACGATAGCACCCGGGAGACGCGCGATGATACCAATCAAGATGATAAAGGAAATACCATTTCCGATACCACGGTCGGTAATGCGCTCGCCGAGCCACATGACGAACATAGAGCCTGCGCAGAGCAGGATAGTGGAAGAAATCGTGAACCAATTGAAACCAATACTCAGAGGCTGACCTGCTTGCGCCATCTGTACTGACAAGTTCACCAGATAACTGGGACCTTGGAACAGCAGGATGGCAACGGTCAGATAGCGCGTAATCTGGTTCATTTTCTGGCGGCCGGACTCACCCTCCTTCTGCATCTTCTGGAAGTAAGGCACTGCTATAGTGAGCAGTTGGATTACGATAGATGCGGAGATGTAAGGCATGATACCCAATGCAAAGATAGAAGCATTGGAGAATGCACCACCGGAGAACATATCCAGAAGGGCCATCAGACCACCGGCTGTCTGCGCGCGCAGAGCAGTCAGTGCCGTCGGGTCGATACCCGGAAGAACGACGAAGGAGCCGAAGCGGTAGATGAGCACGAACAAGAGCGTGGTCAAGAGCCGATTGCGGAGGTCCTCAATCTTCCAGATATTCTTGATAGTTCCAATAAACTTACGCATACTGATTAGATTTTGTTGACAGTGCCACCAGCGGCTGTGATAGCTGCCTCAGCGGATTTGCTGAAGGCGTTGGCTTCTACTGTGAGTTTAGCAGTCAGTGTACCGTTGCCAAGAATCTTAACGAGCGTAGTCTTGTTGATGAAGCCAGCCTCGTGAAGTTCGATAAGTCCGATTTTCTCGAGGTGCTTCTCATCTGCCAAAGCCTGAAGGGTAGAGAGGTTGATAGCCTTGTACTCCACGCGGTTGATGTTCTGGAAACCGAACTTCGGCAAACGACGTTGCATAGGCATCTGACCACCTTCGAAGCCAATCTTCTTGGAATAGCCAGAACGTGACTTAGCACCCTTATGACCACGGGTAGAAGTTCCACCGAGTCCCGAACCGGCACCACGGCCGATACGCTTAGCGGTCTTGACTGAACCAGCAGCCGGCGTTAAATTATGTAATTCCATAATGCTACGATTTATACGATTAATCAATTACTTTTACCAAGTGTTTAACCTTGTCCACCATACCCAGGATAGCGGGTGTGGCTTCGTGCTCAACGATGGCATTGATTTTACGCAGACCGAGTGCCTGCATAGTTTCTTTCTGCACTTTCGGGCAGCGGATGATGCTGCGTACTTGCTGAATTTTGATTTTTGCCATGATAGTCAACTATTTATCCGTTAAACACTACAGACAAACTTACGCCACGGTTCTGAGCCACGGTACGCGGGTCGCGCATCTCGCCGAGAGCGGCGATAGTAGCCTTAACCAGGTTGTGTGGGTTGGACGAGCCCTTAGCCTTAGCCAGGACGTCGGTAACACCTACGGACTCAAGCACGGCACGCATAGCACCACCGGCTTTTACTCCGGTACCTTGCGAAGCGGGCTGGAGGTAAACGCGCGCGCCACCGAACTTAGCCTCTTGCTCGTGAGGTATGGTACCTTTGAGTACGGGCACTTGGATAAGGTTCTTCTTAGCAGCCTCGGTACCTTTGGCGATAGCGGCGGTTACTTCACCCGCCTTGCCAAGTCCCCAGCCTACGATGCCAGCCTCATTACCTACAACAACGATGGCTGCGAATGTGAATGTACGTCCACCTTTCGTAACTTTGGTTACGCGGTTAACTGCGACGAGGCGCTCCTTGAGTTCCAGGTCTTGTGTTGTTTTAACTCGATTCATATCAGTCTTGTTGTTTTAGAATTTGAGACCTGCCTCGCGAGCAGCGTCTGCTAATGATTGAACGCGGCCGTGATAGAGATAGCCGTTACGGTCGAAGACAACGGTCTCGATGCCGGCAGCCTTGGCAGCCTCTGCAACGAGTTTGCCTACTTGTGCGGCTTTCTCGGTCTTGGTCATTTTATCTTTGATACTGAGCGATGATGCCGAAGCAAGGGTTTTGCCTTGCTCGTCATCAATGACTTGAGCGTAAATTTGGCTGTTGCTACGGAATACGGTCAGACGAGGACGCTCAGCAGTACCCGACACCTTGGTACGGATAGCGGCTTTAATTTTAAGTCTTCTTGCAATTTTCTGATTCATAACTTATTCCTTTCTAATTATTTACCAGCCGATTTACCAGCCTTACGACGAACAACTTCACCTTGGAACTTAACACCCTTACCTTTGTAAGGTTCAGGACGGCGGAACGAACGAATCTTAGCGCACACCTGTCCGATGAGTTGCTTGTCGGCAGACTCAAGGATGACGATAGGGTTCTGGTTACGCTCCGACTTGGTCTCTACCTTAATCTCTTTGGGGAGTTGAAGATAAATGGGGTGCGTGTAACCGAGAGCGAAGTTGAGAACCTGCGGTTGCGAGAGTTCGACACGATAGCCGACGCCGACCAACTCGAGCACTTTCTTGTAGCCATCGTGTACGCCAACCACCATATTGTGGATGAGTGCGCGGTACAAGCCATGCATGGAGCGGCTCTCTTTCTCGTCGTTAGGACGAGTGACGTGGCAAACGCCATCCTCAACAGTAACGGTGATGATAGGGTTCACCTGCTGTTGGAGTTCACCTTTTGGACCTTTGACGGTCACGAGGTTTTCGGGGCTAACTGTTACGGTTACGCCTGCAGGGATTGCGATAGGTAATTTACCAATTCTTGACATAGTCTTCTCCTCCTTACATTAATATACATAACAAATAACCTCACCACCCAACTTGAGTCCGACAGCCTCTTTGTTGGTCATCACGCCTTTCGAGGTGGAAAGGATGGCGATACCGAGTCCGTTGAGGACACGCGGCATCTCGCGATAGCCTACGTACTGGCGGAGACCAGGAGTAGATACACGTTGTAAACTCTTGATGGCGTTAACTTTGTTAACGGGATCATACTTCAGGGCGATTTTGATAGTGCCCTGAGGTCCATCTTCCACGAACTTGTAGGAGAGGATGTAGCCCTTCTCGAACAAGATGCGTGTGATCTCTTTCTTCAGATTCGAAGCAGGTACCTCGACAACGCGGTGACCGGCCTTGATTGCATTTCTGAGACGAGTCAGATAATCTGCGATTGGATCTGTCATAATTGTTTTGTTGTTAAATTAATCCCGCCTTTCGGGACAATATTTAATAATTGATTTATTCTATATCATCCAACCAAGGGTATCCTATCCCTTGCGCATCCCTTGCCTATCCCTTGCTGTTTTACGCGAGTGTGTCGCGGGTGTATCGCGGGTCGAACGCGGGCTTTGCGGGGGTAAGATGCACCTTGTCAGACAACATTTCTTAAAATTACCAGCTGGCTTTCTTCACTCCCGGGATAAGGCCTTTGGAAGCCATCTCGCGGAACTGAATACGGCTCAAGCCGAATGCACGCATGTAGCCTTTGGGACGACCCGTGATTTTGCAGCGGTTGTGCAAACGAACAGGGCTGGCGTTCTTGGGCAGAGCCTGCAGGCCTTCGTAGTCACCATCCTTGAGGAGTTGTGCGCGCTTGGCAGCGTACTTAGCGCACAATGCAGCGCGTTTCACCTCGCGGGCTTTCATTGATTCTTTTGCCATAGTCTGTTACTTTTTGAATGGTAATCCAAACTCACGGAGCAGCGCGAAGCCCTCTTCGTCGGTCTGAGCGGTGGTCACGAAAGTGATGTTCATACCGAGCAGTTTGGTGATGTTATCAATGTTGATTTCAGGGAAGATGATTTGCTCCTGGACGCCGAGGGTATAGTTGCCACGGCCGTCCATCTTGCTGTCGATACCCTTGAAGTCGCGGATACGGGGCAGAGCCACGCGCACGAGACGCTCCAAGAATTCGTACATACGCTCGCCGCGGAGGGTGACACGCACGCCGATAGGCATTTTCTTACGAACCTTGAAGTTTGCGATATCCTTCTTAGAGACGGTAGCAACGGCTTTCTGACCGGAGATAAGGGTCATCTCTTGTTGAGCGACGTCGATAATCTTCTTGTCAGCCACAGCCTCTCCCAAACCTTGATTGAGGACAATCTTGGTGAGTTTCGGGCACTGCATCACTGTAGTGTAGTTGAACTCCTTCATCAGGATAGGCACGATGCGCTCCTGATAATCTTGTTTTAGACTTGCTGTATTCATTGTTAGATCTCTTTACCGGATTTTTTACTTACACGGACGAGCTTGCCATCCTTCTCGATACGGCCTACGCGTACAGGTTTGCCGTTCTCAACGGGGTTGAGGTTGGAGATATGGATAGGAGCCTCCTGTTTTACGATACCCCCTTGCGGGTTCTTAGCACTGGGTTTGGTACTCTTGGATACCATATTGACACCCTCTACGATAGCACGTTGTTTCTCAACGAGCACTTCCAGCACGCGGCCGGTCTTGCCCTTAGAAGCACCTGCGTTTACGTAAACGATATCACCCTTCTTAATATGTAACTTTGCCATATTAGTTGTAGAATTTGATGATTAAAGCACTTCAGGTGCCAGAGAAATAATTTTCATGTTCGTTTGACGCAACTCACGTGCCACGGGGCCGAAGATACGCGAACCGCGGAGTTCACCCGCATTGGAGATGAGTACGCATGCGTTGTCATCGAAGCGGATATAACTGCCATCAGCACGGCGAACCTCTTTCTTGACGCGCACTACGATAGCGCGGCTGACGGTACCATCCTTGATGTCGGAGGAGGGTATAACGCCCTTGACAGCGACAACGATAGTATCACCAAGGGTAGCGTAACGCTTCTTGGTTCCGCCCAGAACGCGGATGCACAATGCCTCTTTGGCACCGGAGTTGTCCGCAACGGTCAGTCTTGATTCTTGCTGTATCATAATTACTTAGCCCTTTCGATAATTTGAGTTAAACGCCAACGAACAGTTTTGCTCAAAGGACGAGTTTCCATAATGCGTACGGTGTCGCCGATTCCGCACTCGTTCTTCTCGTCATGAACATGGAACTTGCGAGTCTTATTGACAAACTTGCCATAGATAGGGTGTTTCTCTTTCCACTTAACGGCAACGACGATAGTCTTGTCCATCTTGTTGGAAACGACAATACCCTGACGCTCTTTTCTTAGATTTCTTGTTTCCATTTCACTTTCGTTTTTACTTGGTTAATTCTCTTTGACGGAGCACAGTTGCAAGGCGAGCGATAGTTTTACGAGCCACCTTAATCTGCAACGGATTGTCAAGCGGAGAGATGCTGTGGTTCAGTTTTATGCGAACGAGAGCCTCTTTCTCGGAGGCGAGACGCTCTTGAATCTCAGCAGTCGTTAATTCATTAATTTCAGCTATTTTCATAATCCTGATTAAACATTTTGGGTTGGGTCGTAATCACGTCTTACGACAAATTTGGTTGTGATAGGAAGTTTCTGCGCTGCCAGGCGAAGAGCCTCTTTTGCTACTTCGTAGGGAACACCATCGACTTCGAAGATGATACGTCCGGGTTCCAATGGAACTACGAATCCCTCGGGAGCACCTTTACCTTTACCCATACGGACATCCAAAGGCTTCTTGGTGATTGGTTTATCGGGGAAGACGCGAATCCATACTTGACCTTGACGTTGCATGTAACGGGTTACTGCAACACGGGCTGCTTCGATTTGACGGCCTGTCAACCAGATGGTACCAAGGGATTTGATACCGAATGAGCCGAATGCCAACTCATGGCCGCGTTGTGCATTGCCTTTGATACGGCCTTTTTGCGAGCGGCGGAATTTCGTTTTCTTTGGTTGTAACATAACTGTAATCTACAAATCGGGTTAAACTTATTGTTTTTTGTTTCTGCGGAAACCACCACGACGGTCGTCACGACGGTCACGGCGATCGCCACGAGGTCCGCCCTCTTGCTTCTGGGTGAAGTTGGGAGCAAGGTCTTTCTTGCCATACACTTCACCGCGGCAGATCCAAACCTTTACGCCGATGATACCTACCTTGGTGAGAGCACCCACGTGGCAGTAGTCAATGTCGGCACGGAGGGTATGGAGAGGAGTACGACCCTCTTTGTACATCTCCTTGCGCGCCATCTCGGCACCGTTCAGACGACCGCTTACCTGCACCTTGATGCCCTCTGCACCCATACGCATGGTGGATGCAACAGCCATCTTGACGGCACGGCGGTACGCAATCTTACCCTCGAGTTGGCGGGCGATTTTGGTAGCCACGATAGTAGCATCCAGCTCGGGACGCTTAACCTCGAAGATGTTGATTTGGACGTCTTGTTTGGTGATTTTCTTCAGTTCCTCTTTCAATTTGTCAACCTCTTGTCCACCCTTACCGATGATATATCCGGGGCGAGCAGTGCAGACAGTGACAGTTACAAGTTTCAGAGTACGCTCGATAACGATACGCGAAATACTAGCCTCAGCCAAGCGGGCATTCAGATACTTGCGGATTTTGGTGTCCTCAAGAATGGTATCTCCGTAGTTTTTTCCGCCATACCAGTTGGAATCCCAACCACGAACAATACCCAGGCGGTTACTAATTGGATTAATTTTCTGTCCCATTGTTGATTACTTTGCTTCGTTAGTATTTTTGGTATCTACAAATACGGTAATATGGTTGGAGCGTTTGCGCACACGGTAGCCGCGACCTTGAGGAGCGGTCAGAAGACGCTTGAGCATCATGCCACCGTCAACCATAATGTTTGTTACATACAGAGTCTCCGAATCAGCCTTCTTGCCGGTTTTGGTTTCCCAGTTGGCAATAGCGGACTTCAGGAGTTTCTCGAGAGCGCGCGAAGCCTCTTTGGTAGAGAAATGCAGCGCACCCAGTGCACGGTTCACTTCCATTCCACGAATCATGTCAGCAACAAGGCGCATCTTGCGTGGAGAGGTAGGAACGTTGTTAAGCTTCGCAAAGTACTGGCTCTTGCGGGCCTCTTTCATTGCTTCGGCTGTATTATGTTTTCTAGCACCCATTTTGAATTCTAAAGTTTAATTTGTTGTTTGAATGATTCAATGGATTATCTGTTTCCTGAGTGCCCGCGGAAGGTACGAGTGGGAGCAAATTCGCCCAACTTGTGACCCACCATGTTCTCGGTGATGTACACAGGAATGAACTTATTTCCATTGTGAACTGCAATAGTATGACCTACGAAATCAGGAGAGATCATAGATGCGCGGCTCCAAGTCTTGACAACATCTTTCTTGCCCGACTCATTCATAGCCAACACCTTGTTCTCCAACTTTACGTTGATAAACGGTCCTTTTTTCAATGAACGACTCATAATTTCTCCAGATTTAACAGGTTATTTCTTTCTTCTTTCAATGATGTATTGGTTGCTCTGGTTCTTCGGATGACGAGTCTTGTAACCCTTAGCCAGCAAGCCCTTGCGTGAACGCGGGTGTCCACCAGAAGCACGACCTTCACCACCACCCATTGGGTGATCTACAGGGTTCATGGCTACACCACGGTTGCGCGGACGACGTCCCAACCAGCGGCTGCGACCAGCCTTACCGCTCTTCTCCAGTGCGTGGTCGCTGTTGCCAACCACACCTACGGTAGCCTTGCATGCTGCCAATACCTTGCGGAGTTCGCCTGAAGGCAACTTGATGATTGCATACTTGTCTTCGCGGGAAGAGAGTTGTGCAAACACACCTGCCGAGCGAACCATAGCAGCACCCTGACCAGGACGCAACTCGATGTTGTGAATCAGCGTTCCGAGAGGAATGTTAGCCATAGGAAGAGCATTTCCAACTTCAGGAGCAACGTTTTCTCCTGACATCACTGTTTGACCTACTTGCAGTCCGTTAGGTGCAAGAATGTAACGTTTCTCGCCATCAGCATAGAAGAGGAGTGCGATACGTGCCGAGCGGTTAGGATCGTACTCAATCGTCTTTACAATAGCGGGTACACCATCTTTGTTACGTTTGAAGTCAATTACACGGTACTTCTGCTTGTGTCCGCCGCCGATGTAACGCATGGTCTCTTTACCAACATGGTTACGACCACCCGTCTTGCGCTTGCCGAACACAAGAGATTTCTCTGGTGCACTTGCGGTAATTGTCTCAAATGCGCCAATAACTTTGTGTCTTTGCCCCGGTGTAGAGGGTTTTAATTTACGTACAGCCATTTTTAGATATTGCTATAAAAATCGATTGTTTCACCTTCTTTCAATGTCACGATAGCCTTCTTGTAAGCCTGTTGTGCACCGCGGAGCAGACCGCTCTTGGTGTAGCGTTGCTTAACTTTGGGAGCCACCACGAGGGTATTGACATCCACTACCTGTACATTGTACATCTCCTCAACAGCCTTCTTGATTTGCACCTTGTTGGCGTCGCGGACAACACGAAAACCGTAACGGTTGAACTTTTCGCCTGCGGCGGTCATCTTCTCAGTGACGATTGGTTTCAGAATAATTGCCATAGTTGTAACCTCCTTATGCGTTAAAAGTTGCCTCGATAGCAGGAACGGCGTTCTCAACGATAACCACTGCGTTCGAGTTCATGATTGCGTATGTATTCAGTTCGTTAACCGTCACCACGTTGGTGCGTTGGATGTTGCGAGCGGACTTCAGTACCTCGGCATTGTTCTCTGCGAGAACGAAGAGCACTTTCTTGTCAGCCACCTTGAGGTTGTTCATCACCTCCACCATAGCCTTGGTCTTGGGAGCCTCGAACTGCAAAGCATCCACTACGATGATTTGACCGTTCTGAGCACGCAGACTGAGTGCGCTGCGACGAGCCAGTTGTTTCACCTTCTTGTTGAGTTTGAAACTATAGTCACGGGGAACGGGACCAAAGATGGTACCACCACCTACGCGAACCGGCGACTTCAAATCACCCGGACGTGCACCTCCGCCGCCCTTCTGACGACCAAGTTTGCGTGTAGAGTGAGCGTTCTCGCTACGTTGTTTAGCCTTTGCTGTACCCTGACGATTGTTAGCCAGATATTGCTTTACATCCAAATAGATGGCGTGGTCGTTAGGCTCGATAGCGAAGATAGCGTCATTGAGAACTACCTTCTTGCCGGTCTCTTGTCCGGCCATATTCAAAATACTAAGTTCCATACCTCTTATTTGTTAATAGTAACGATTGAATTTTTAGCACCCGGGATACTGCCCTTGACCATAATCAAGTTGTACTCGGGAATTACTTTGAGCACTACAAGGTTTTGTACCGTGACGCGGTCTGTACCCATGTGACCACCCATGCGGGTACCCGGGAAGATACGACTCGGGTATGCACAAGCACCTACAGAACCGGGGGCACGCAGACGGTCGTCCTGACCGTGTGTCGATTGACCTACACCGCCGAAGCCGTGACGCTTTACAACACCTTGGAAACCTTTACCTTTCGATACACCGATAACGTCCACATAGGAGTTCTCCTCGAACATGTCCACAGTCAGTGTGTCGCCTAATTTGAGTTCCTGTTCGAAACCGTCGAACTCTGCGAGGTGGCGCATAGGCTGAACGCCTGCTGCCTTGAAGTGACCTGCCTCAGCCTTGTTGGTGTGCTTCTCGCTCTTGGGCATGAAACCTACCTGAACAGCCTGATAGCCGTCTTTCTCCACAGTCTTCAATTGCGTAACAACGCAAGGACCTGCCTCGATAACGGTGCATGGGATATTCTTGCCATCAGCACCGAAAACGGATGTCATTCCGATTTTTTTACCTAATAATCCTGGCATTTTTGCTGTGATTAAAATTTTGTTTATTAGTTACCTGCCACTCTCGCCCGCGGGGCGAACCCTTCACCCGAAGATTTCTCCGGTCCCTAACCGCGGGAAGTGACCTTTTTTACAATTTTGCCCTTACTTACAAATTGCAATGATTAGACCTTAATCTCTACTTCCACACCACTGGCGAGTTCCAACTTCATCAGTGCCTCAACCGTCTTCTGGTTAGAACCGTAGATGTCAATCAGACGTTTGTAACTCGACAACTCGAATTGCTCGCGGCTCTTCTTGTTTACGAACGTAGAGCGGTTTACCGTGAAGATACGCTTGTGGGTTGGCAATGGAATAGGACCACTAACTACTGCACCTGTGGAGCGTACGGTCTTCACAATCTTCTCTGCTGACTTGTCAACCAGGTTGTGGTCGTACGATTTCAGTTTAATACGAATTTTCTGACTCATTTTAGTTTGTTTATTAGTTTGTTTTACTTGTCCTTATGGCGCTCGCACACCCAAAGAGTCATTTGCTTGGATGACTCACGCCGTCAGGGTTAATGCTTTGTTTCCGCCTCTCTACACGCCAATGTCGCGCGAGCGTATGAGAACGCCTTACGGGCACAACACCCATAGGCAGTCCTTGCTTCGCCGACATATATTATATAAAGTACGCGGGTGCGTGCACGCCTGCACGCGTGAGTGAGGAGGTTTGAGGTGCGGAGCGGCCCTTTTTGCCCTGCCCTTTCGAACATTCACTCGTTCTACTTTATCTGCTAAGGTGTGGTGCCGACGGTATTGCCGGCACCACACCATCGTTTCCTTATACCAAGTCTGCACGTCCGCCGCATTCGGTCAGCACCGCCTTGGCAATGCTGCCGGATACAGGAGCATAGTGCGAGAACTCCATGCTCGAAGTAGCACGACCCGAAGTGATAGTACGCAGTGCTGTCACATAGCCGAACATCTCGCTCATCGGCACCTTGGCCTTCACGATACGCGCGCCGGTACGTGCGGTGTCCATACCCTCTACCTGACCACGACGTTTGTTCAAGTCGCCGATGACATCACCCATACTCTCTTCGGGGGTAACGACCTCCACTTTCATGATAGGTTCCATGAGTACGGGTTTAGCCTTTACACAAGCATTCTTGAATGCCATCTGTGCACATATCTCGAACGACAACTGGTCGGAGTCAACAGGGTGGAAACTACCATCGATAACCGTTACTTTCAACGTATCTACAGGGTAGCCAGCAAGAACACCGTTCTTCATTGCAGACTCGAAGCCCTTCTGGATAGACGGGATATACTCCTTGGGGATATTACCGCCCTTGACCTCATTGACAAACTGCAATCCGTTGCCCTCGAAGTCTTCGTCAGCCGGCTCCACGCGAACTATCATATCCGCGAACTTACCACGGCCACCGGACTGCTTCTTGTAAACCTCGCGCAGTTCAACCGGTTGCGAGATTGCCTCACGGTATGCCACTTGCGGGCGACCCTGGTTGCACTCAACCTTGAACTCACGTTTCAGACGGTCAATAATAATCTCCAAGTGCAACTCACCCATACCCGAGATAACGGTTTGCCCCGTCTGCTCGTCAGTCTTAACGGTGAATGTCGGGTCTTCCTCTGCCAATTTCTGCAGACCTACGCCCAGTTTGTCGAGGTCAGCCTGGCTCTTCGGCTCTACCGATACACCAATCACAGGTGCAGGGAAGTCGATAGACTCCAATACGATAGGATTCTCCTCAGCGCAGAGCGTATCGCCCGTGCGAATATCCTTGAACCCTACGCCCGCTCCAATATCACCGGCAGCGATAAAGTCAACAGGATTCTGGTGATTGGAGTGCATCTGGAAGATACGCGAGATACGCTCTTTCTTGCCCGAACGCGGGTTGTACACATACGAACCTGCCTCCAACTTGCCGCTATACACGCGGAAATAGCAAAGACGGCCCACATACGGGTCAGTGGCAATCTTGAATGCCAATGCGCAGAGAGGATCGTCGTCACTCGGTTTGCGGCTGATAGATTCATCCGTACGAGGATCCGTACCATCCACCTCAGGAGTATCCAGCGGGCTCGGCAGGTAAGCGCAGACTGCGTCAAGCATCGTCTGCACACCTTTGTTCTTAAAGGACGAACCGCAGATAACAGGGAAGATGTGCATTGCGATGGTGCCCTTGCGAATAGCGGCACGAATCTCCTCTTCCGTAATCGTGGAAGGATCCGAGAAATACTTCTCCATCAGCGCATCATCAAACTCTGCGCAGGTGTCCAGCATCTTATCACGCCACTCCTGAGCCTCTTCGAGAAGGTTTGCAGGAATCTCTTCCTCCACGTACTCAGCGCCCATTGTCTCATCGTGCCAAAGGATAGCCTTCATCTTGACAAGGTCAACCACGCCCTTGAAAGTCTCTTCGCATCCGATAGGAATCTGAATAGGACAAGGCGTGGCGCCCAGCACATCCTTGATTTGGCGAACCACATCAAAGAAGTTGGCACCCGAACGGTCCATCTTGTTCACATAGCACAGACGTGGTACGTGGTACTTGTCAGCCTGACGCCATACGGTCTCCGACTGCGGCTGTACGCCACCTACGGCGCACAATGCCATCACGGCACCGTCCAAGATACGCAGCGAACGCTCCACCTCAACGGTAAAGTCCACGTGCCCCGGAGTGTCTATCAAGTTGATTTTATACTTGTTACCGAGATAAGTCCAATATGTGGTCGTAGCAGCAGAAGTAATCGTAATACCGCGCTCCTGCTCCTGCTCCATCCAGTCCATTGTGGCTGCACCGTCGTGCACCTCACCAATCTTGTGGGTCAAACCGGTGTAGAACAATATACGTTCCGAAGTAGTCGTTTTACCGGCATCGATGTGCGCCATGATGCCGATGTTTCTGTTCAGTTTTAAGTCGTGCTTAGCCATTTTCCAATAGTCAAATATGTCGTTTTTGTACCTTATTTATGCGACATTAGAAACGGAAGTGTGCAAATGCACGGTTAGCCTCAGCCATACGGTGCATATCCTCTTTACGCTTGAAGGCACCACCCTGGTTGTTATAAGCATCCATGATTTCCGCAGCCAATTTCTCCGACATCGAATGACCGCCACGCTTGCGCGCGAACGCAATCATATTCTTCATAGAAATCGACTCCTTACGCTCAGCACGAATCTCTGTAGGAACCTGGAATGTAGCACCGCCGATGCGCTTCGATTTCACCTCAACCAGCGGGGTGATATTGTCCAGAGCCTGTTTCCAAATCTCCAATGCAGACTTCTCTTCGTTCTGCATCTTGTTGCCAACAGTCTCTAAAGCGGTATAGAACACGCCGTAAGCGGTATTCTTCTTACCATCGAGCATAAGGTGGTTCACAAACTTTGCTACCATTACCTCACCGTAAACAGGATCCGGCAGAATCACATGTTTCTTTGGTTTTGCTTTTCTCATTGTTGTTTAGTTTTTTGTTTGTTTGGCTGTCATCGCTTCAGACTCATCCATTGCGCATTACGCATTTCACATTGTTTCGTCTTACTCAACCGATCAACCCATTTTTAATCTGTCCCAACGTATGGAACTTTTAGTTAGTTTTTGTAGTTTTCAGAACCTCATTGCGCATTTTGCATTACGCATTGCGCATTATTTCTTTGCTTTCGGACGCTTAGCGCCATACTTGCTTCGACGTTGCAGGCGGTTAGCCACGCCAGCGGTATCCAATGTACCACGAACGATGTGGTAACGTACACCCGGAAGGTCCTTCACACGACCACCACGTACCATTACGATACTGTGCTCTTGCAAGTTATGACCCTCGCCAGGAATATACGCGTTCACCTCCTTCTGGTTCGTCAGACGAACACGAGCCACCTTACGCATAGCGGAGTTAGGCTTCTTAGGGGTTGTTGTGTAAACGCGCACACATACGCCACGACGTTGCGGGCAACTGTCCAATGCGGGACTTTTGCTCTTGTCGATAAGTTCTGCTCTTCCTTTTCTAACTAATTGTTGAATTGTAGGCATTGTAACTTGTTTAATTTGTTTATTATTATTACTTTACTGCTTTCCCACATGCATATACGCGCACACAAGGCACACTGATTGCGAAAAAGCGTACAAAGGTACTGCTTTTCTACAACATACACAAATCTTTCTGCAAAAAATCGCACTTTTCCTGCTCTTTTTCTGCAAATTACGTCCAAACAGGACATCGCCATCCCACCCTGCATATCCCTCTACGCATATCCTCTACCATGCAACTCCCATCCCTATCGCACAATCACCCTCACCCTGTCATCATCAGACACATAACACCTTGTCAGACATCTCGCATCCAGTCAGCCATAGACATCCAACAAACTTGTCACATTTTTTCGAGAGCCTGTCGCGGGTGTATCGCAGGTTTGTCGCGGGGTGATTGAACACCCGATACAAATCTGGCACAAACCCGCCGATGGACTTTCAATACTCCCTCACACGCTACAAAACACTCCCTCATACGCTACAAAGATAATACAAAATCGTCCAAGAATCCAAATTTTTCCGCATTATTTTTGCATTTTCTTTGTAAGTAAGTGATAATCAATATTGCAAAAATCACCTATTTTTATCATTTGGGGCACATACAGGTCATTTTACATCTACGTGCGACGTGTATGAACAGCGGACCATCCCTCCGGCGGCAAGGACTGGAAACGGCGGGTGGAGACCACCTGCAGCAACAGTAGCAGGTTTCGTACGCAGCCCACGGCGAAAGGTGCTTGCGGCATATCGGGAAAACAGCAGCGGGCTACGGGTGTTACAACCAGCGGCAACACGAACTGCCCCAAATAGAGTGCTATAGACAGGAGCGGCATCACCGTGGTGGCTGCCGTCCTGCCACCCCTGATGCTCGCAATCGTATTCAGATACGGCACGCCGACACTCGTCGCCATACCCGCAAAAACACTTCCGGCAAGCAGTATGGGTAGCGACATTGACAGGCAGTAACAGCCGTAACCCAGCAGGAACAATATCGGGCAGAAATACCTGATATTCAATCCATTCGTAGCCTTACAATTCGACGGAAAAAGTACTGTTTTTTCTTGATTTGTGCAAACGAAAAATCCAGCTCTGCCTCGATTCTATTTCGATTCTGTTTCGATACCTGCGTATAGGATAACCGATACATAAGCGAAACATAACCGATACATATGAATACTTTCGTAATACTTTGACCGTACCCAAAAGCCACCCATCTCTAATCCCTAACCTCTAACTCTCTAATCTCTAATTACATTTGCATATTTGCTTAAAAAGCAGTATCTGTGCAGGCGTAAAGGTGTATGTACTAATGCGGTACTTGGATAGGTTATGAACTTCGAGATACTCAATTTCACTATCTTTTGCGTCAATAATGTGGCGTTGCGCCTCAATCAGAGTGCAAAAGAGGTGTATCATAAAATGCAACGGGCGAATATCATCAACGGATATATCGTCCCCTGCTATGATGTGCTGCATACGTTTTCCAAAGAGTACATCGTGGATGACCTGGTCTCGTTTATGCAAAAGAAAGGCGTGCTGCAATGATACATAGTTTATATATCTGCGTGAGATTTTGAGGTATATATATAGGGATTGATGACTATGCCGAATTATGGTTATAAATATCGTCCATGGGACAAGTATGCAAAACGAATTATTACACATCAAGAGTTGTATTTCAACAATCCTTTGATGTTTAATGATATTTTTGATTGTCAAGCATATGGAACAATAGGAGATCTTATGCCTGAAAACTATTCTTGGACAGATAAAAAAGATAGACAAGTTCGTCGTGCAATAGTCGATATTTTATGTAACTTACACGAAGACATAGCAGATGGTATTTCTAAGTTCGGTGTTTGCTGTTTTTCTAAAAAATACAATAACATATTGATGTGGTCACATTATGCGGATTATCACCGTGGTATCTGTTTCAAATTCGACTTGGATAAAATCAGCACCAATGGCTGTTTCTCCGATATACAATATGTGAGGAGTAAACCGCATTTTGATTTTACAAATCCAAATGACGACCCTTTTAAGTGGTTTTTCTACAAAAGTACTATATGGCGATATGAACAGGAAATACGCAGTTTAATCATTCCCCCTCTAAAAGCAAAATCTGAGAGATATCGCAAAGTTCACTTTCCTAAAGAGGCACTCAAAGAAATCATATTTGGAGTGGATTTTCTTAAAGGTAACGCAAGAGGTGATTCTTATGGTTCTATAATAGGATTATGTCAAGACAATGGATTTGATGTGAAGTTCTCTGTAATGCAGACAAATAAGTTGACTAAAGAATACAAACTACGAAAGGCTCCAATGACCATAATAAAGACAACTACGTATTAAAACAAAGTGTTGTCTTGTAAAACAAAAGAATTTATACCTTTGCAAGGTTGAAAAACAAATAAAATATCAATACTAACAAAATAAACTGCTTATGTAAACCGGCATCGTAAAGGCGATGCAACGACATATTTTTAACAGCATTGGCTATTATTTCGCACTCGAAGAAAAAAGTCCTGGTAAAACTATTTTCTCTGAAAGAAATAGTACAATCGCTACTAATAGGAGTCTTGCAGGCTTCTTACAACCACGTAATTCACGCTATCCGTGTGAACTTTCTTGTGGTTGTAGGGTTTTCTACCAGGACTTTCCTATGAGTGCGAAAAGAAAGTTTGCACTTTTTTTATTTGTAACCTATTTCTATTGGTCGAGATTGATAGCATTGCATAAATCTATCAATCTATGGCACGAAAAGACTTGGCGCAAGCCAAAGATGCAAAAAAGGACG